>CANFZL010000255.1 GCA_947451205.1 Comamonadaceae bacterium | reverse complement strand
GAAACACCAAAAAACGCAGGCTATAATCTGAGGCTTCATTCCTCGATAGCTCAGTTGGTAGAGCGCCGGACTGTTAATCCGTAGGTCCCTGGTTCGAGCCCAGGTCGAGGAGCCAGAACAAGCCGAACAGGCTCTAAGCCCCCTGCTATCTTATAAATAGCATGGGGCTTTTTTTATGTCCTTTCGTTTTCACGATGTCAGGACGGATTAAAGTGCAAAAATCACGCACTCACAGAAAGAAAACATGAACGATAAAAATGCCCTACGAGTTCACCTTGAAACTTTCGACGATTTTGACAACGGACTGTCAGACCTGATCGATCTTTGGTCCAGCGCCGACAAAAAAGTCACCGCAAAAGTCAAAGAAGCAGCCCTCGCCAATTACAAAGAAGACTTGGAAGAAGCCACGCTGCAATGGATTGAAAACAAAGCAAAATCCAAGAAATATGCGGCGATCGCTGAAGAGCTGGCTGAATTTGAAGAAGCGCTGAATCAAGGCTGATATATCGCGATAAACGGGTGTCCAAACGAGGGTGTGCCCCTTAAACATGAGGGTATTGGGTCAGTTTGACATCAACACCAATACGCTGTGCGATATGCAGCGTTGATTTAACCCAAGGCTGTGTCCAGCAGCATCATGATGACGAAGCCCAACATCAGACCCCCGGTGGCATAGGTCTCGTTCCCTTTTCGGTGAGCTTCAGGGATGATCTCATGGCTGATAACGTACAGCATTGCGCCCGCTGCTGCGGCGAGTCCCCATGGAAGTAAGCTTTCGGAGATGCCGATGACCATGACCCCAAAGACAGCGGCAAGCGGCTCCACAAGTCCGGACAAAACACCTAGTCCGGCAGAAAATCCACGCCCGTAACCAACGCTGCGCAGCGCCAACGCGACCACCAAGCCTTCCGGTACGTCTTGAATCGCGATGCCTGTTGCCAATGCTGTGGCACCCGTTGGGTCAGAGCCCGCGAACGCTACGCCAATCGCCAACCCCTCAGGCAGATTGTGTAAGCAGATCGCAAGCACGAACAACCAAACTCGTTTCAGTGATTTCGCCTGCGGACTCTGAAGGCCTCTTGCGAAATTTTCGCAAGGTACCGCCCGACCAATGAACATTAAAAATCCGGCACCAATGAGAATTCCGGCGCTGACAATACTGCCCGAACCCCATGCACTCGCGCCCTGTGCTTTGGCTGACGCCAAGGCGGGAATGACCAGTGAAAAGGAACAGGCCGCCAGCATCACACCAGCCCCAAAGCCGAGCATGGTGTCGTAAGTTTTTTGCGAAAACTGCTGAGACAGCAACACAGGTACGGTGCCAAGCGCTGTTGCCAATGCCGCCATAAGTCCACCAAGCAGTGCGCCACTCATGTGCGGGTCGTTGACTGCCACCCGGACATAAAAGGCATTCACCGCTGCGACGATACCGCCGCAAACTATGGCAAAACCAATGCAAAGACGCCATCGATTTGACAAAGCAACGAAAAATGGCTGTGCTTGAGCAGAGGCTACATTTTTGTTCATTTGAGAAGTCCGAGATGTAGGTTATGCAATCCAATGTTGCTCAAAAAAATCCTCTCCGCCCTGGACATTGCGGCAGATGAAAAGTAAACCCTAATCAACCTTGGCGCCAGAATCTCGCACCGCCTTGCCAAGTTTTTCGTAATCCAAACGAATCTTTTCAGCAAAGATCTCCTTGGTACCTCCCAGAGTGATACCGCCCTCCTTTGTCACCCGGGCAATAACATCCTCAGATGCCAGAGACTCATTGGCTGCAAGGTTAATTCTCTGGATCACCGCTGCAGGCGTGTTCGCGGGAACAAATAAGCCATACCACGTGCCTGCATTGAAGCCTGGATAGCCTGCCTCGGCAATCGTGGGCACATCAGGTAATGTTGGACTCCTCTTATCGGCCGACACGGCAATCGCGCGCAGCTTTCCGGAGCGGATCTGTGACAAGGCAGAGGGTATTGAAGACAACATGAAGGCTGTGCGGCCGGCAATCGTGTCGGTAATAGCGTTAGGTGCCCCTCTGTAGGGTATGTGGACCAGTTTGATACCAGCGACTTTTTGGAACATCTCGCCGATGAGATGTGAGGGCGTGCCGGCGCCAGGCGTCGCGAAATCGAGCAGCTTTTTGCTGGCTTTAGCGGCAGCCACGATATCGGAGAGCGAGCGAAATGGTGAGTCCGCGCCCACAACAATCACGTTCGGGGCATCCGCCAGCATGACCACGGGCACCAGATCCTTCAAAGGGTCAAACGCCATGCTGGAATACAAGTGTGGATTGATCGCAAACTGCGAGGTCTGTCCCAAGAGGACGGTGTAGCCATCCGGAAGTGCGTTGACCACCTGCAAGGCACCGATGTTTCCGCCGGCGCCGGGTTTGTTGTCGACAATGAACGAGGTTTTCAGCAAGGTACCCATCTTCATCGTGACGGCGCGTCCGATGGCGTCCATTCCACCGCCCGCAGCCTGGGGCACAACGACCGTGATGGTTCGGTTTGGATAGACTCCCTGGGCCAAGACATCGCTGGCGCTAAGAAGGCTCACTGCACTGGACGCCAGCACCAAAGATATGATGAATTTTCGTCGAAAATTAACTTGCTGACCAAAGGGCAGAACACTGACGGAACTGCGACGAAGGCACGAAGGCATTGTGATTTTCATTGTCTCTCTCATATTGATGACGTTGTACAGTTCCGCGAATACGTTGTCCGCGCTCAAGATCAGGGCCTGGTTGCAGCCCTTTCCATGGGGTCTGCAGCCAAACCACCCGCATCCGGTCCCATCTCGGCCACCGCGCTGCCGTAAAGCAGGCCCTCTTTGATACGCGGTACCGTGATGGCCGGGTTCATGATGGGAAGTCCATGCGTCGGTGCGATAGCCCTGACCTCCAACGTGTCCAAAAGCCATTGCAGCCGGTCGATGTAGAGATTCATGTCCGTGAACTTCGTCCAGAACAACGCACGGTCTGCAAACACCGCAGACACTTCAGGTATGTCGAGTGAGATAGCCTCCTCCGCGCACATGCCGCAATGACCATCTTCGTGGTAGTGACTGTAAGCAAACCCGTCAGCCGGAAACAGCACCTTCTCTTGCGTGTCGAATCCCCACCAAGTTGTCCGCAAATCACGAATCACCGGTTCGACCAGTCGAAGCGCGCGTCCGCCAAGATCAATTTCATCACCGCCTTTCATCGCCACCATTCGGTGTGCGAATTGTGGAAACGCCAGCGCGTAATCACACATGTCGCCACAAAGCAGTACCGCCGGGTATTTGTGCATGATGCGGCCGAGGCCACCCGAATGCGGTGTTTCTTGATGCGTCACAAAAAGATATTTGACGGGCGGCAGACCAGGCAGCAAACCGTCCAACTGCTTGCTGATCAACGGAAAGTCTTTCGGATGACCGGTCTCGACGATGGCGCAGGCATCTTTGCCGACCAAGAGGTAAGCCGCGTTATAGGTGTGGTAAATCTTCCCTGCGGTCTTTTGCTCTAGACAGTCACCGAGCCAAAACAGACCAGGAACCAATTCCCGCGGCAGTGTTTTTCTTTGAGCTTTCACGTCGTCCATGTTTGACTCCTATCTAAGTTCGTCGCGGTCGACGTAGCGCGCCTGCACGACGCTTTTGTCCAAGGCAGCCAGCACGCCATCCAGTAGCTGGTACTGGCGTTTCACCAATTCGCGGCCACGCAAAACTCGCCCGTAGCCCGGGGCTAGGTTTTCGATGTCGTATTGATCGAAAACCAGCGCGAGCTTGCGACGCAGCGTCTCGGTGTCGCCCCCTTCAAGCCACCAGTACCGGGTGT
>CANFZL010000254.1 GCA_947451205.1 Comamonadaceae bacterium | reverse complement strand
ATCTTTGAATTTGATCTCGCGGTAGATGAACAAGCCCACAAAAAGGGAATACACCACGGCCACCACGGCCGCCTCAGTGGGCGTGAAGATGCCCATCTTCATGCCGCCGATGATGGTGATGGCCAGCAGGTATGACCAAAATGCGTTGATGGTGACCTTGATTTTTTCACCCATGGGCACGCGCGGCGACACTTTCACGTTGTCATTTCGCGCGACGATCCACCAGGTCACGATCAGCGCCAGTCCCATCAGGATGCCCGGAAAAATACCGGCCATGAACAGCTTGGAGATGGACACGCCGCCGATCACGCCAAACAGAATGAAGCCAATCGACGGCGGGATCACGGGCGCAATGATGCCGCCTGCCGCAATCAGACCCGCCGAGCGGTCCATGCGGTAACCGGCCTTGCGCATCATCGGCATCAGCACCGCTGCTAGGGCCGCCGTATCCGCCACGGCCGAGCCCGACAAGCTGGCCATGATGATGGCCGCAAAAACCGCCACATAACCCAGTCCGCCGCGAAAGTGGCCGACCCAAACCAGGGCTGAATTGACGATCCGTCGGCTCATGCCGCCAGCGTTCATCAGCTCACCAGCGAGCATGAAAAACGGGACCGCCATGAGTGGGAAATTGTCTGCGCCGTTGATCAGGTTCTGCGACACGATCTGCGTGTCAAAGGCGTCCATGTGGAGCATCAAGGCAACGCCAGAGACCAGTAACGAAAATGCCAGCGGCATGCCCAGCGCCATGGCCGCCATCAAGGAAACGACAAAGATGAGGATGGTCATCGCGTCGCTCCAACCACGTGTTGCTCACCACCGTCTTCTGAGTCTTGCACCTGAATCAGATCGTCGTCTGTGAAATCACCGCGCGCCAGCCGCAAGAGGTTGCCGGCGATGATGAGTCCCATGGCCACACTGGCGACATAACCCACGCCATACACCCAACTCATGGGGACTTCCAGTACAGCCGAGAAGGTCGTCGCATTGATTTGGTGTTGCTTGAGGGTGCCGTAGAACATCAGCCCGCAACAACCCAGCATGAGCACGTTAGACAAGGCAAAACAGAATTTTTTACCAACACTTGGCAGGAGCCGGATCATAGTGTCCAGACCCAGATGTGCGTTTTCGCGCATCGCCACAACGGCGCCCAAAAAGGTGATCCAAATGAACAGGAAGCGCGACAACTCTTCCGAGCTGATGATGCCGGAGTTGAATCCGTAGCGCAGCACCACGTTGCCGAACACCATGATGACCATCAGGGACAACATGAGCACCAGCAAGAGCTCAGCCAATCGAAAAAAAAGATCGTTGATTTTTTTCATAGTTACCTTCACACCCCACCGCGCGGTGGGGTGTTCACGGTCAAAGATTACTTGGTGTCCTCGATGGCCTTGAGCAGGGCCATACCATTTTTCTCGCCAAAGGTCTTGGCAATTTCGCCTGAGACAATTTTCTGGAACGGTGCCATGTCAACGGTTTCAATGACCTGCATGCCGGACTTCTTGAGTTCAGCGACCACCTTGCCGGCGTTGCTGGCATTCAACTGGCGCTGGTACTTGGCGGCTTCGCGGGCCGCCTCAACAATGATGGCTTGGTAATTCGCTGGCAGGCTGTCGAACTTGGCCTTGTTCATGGCCAGGATGATCGGTGAGTAAATGTGATTGCTGACGGTGAGGTACTTTTGCACTTCATAAAATTTCGACGACAAGGTCACATTGATCGGGTGTTCTTGCGCGTCAAAAGTACCCGTTTCGAGTGCGGTGTAGAGCTCGGCGATGGGCATCGGCGAGGGGTTCATGCCTAGCAGCTTGAAGGCTTGAATGTGATACGGGTTGGGTGTTGAGCGGATCTTCAGACCTTTGAGGTCTTCAGGGGTACGCACCGGTCGCTTGTTGTTGGTGAAAGCGCGCCAGCCGTTTTCCCAGTAGGCCAGACCTTTCATCCCGTGGGGCGACAGCTCGTTCAAAATGCCCGTTCCGATCGAGCCATCGAGCACGTTGTAGGCATGCTGAGCGCTGCGAAAAACGAATGGCAATTCCATCGCGGCGGTGTTGGAGACGATTCCGTTAAAACTCGATGCGCCGCTGGACACGATGTCGATGGTGCCCCCGCGTACACCGTTGATCATGGCAGCGTCATTGCCCAACTGATTCGCTGGGAAGATGGTGATTTCGACCTCACCCTTGGTGCGTTCTTTGACCAGTTCGGCCATTTTGAGCGCTGCCGCGTGTTGGCCGTCGGTGGTTGTCACCGCGTGGCCAAGCTTGAGGTTGTACTTGGCCGCGAATGCCGTTGAGCCGATCGTGGCGATCATGCAGGCAATTAGGATTTTTGAAATCTTCATGATGTTGTCTCCTGGTTTTTAAAACGCTACCTAAATAGCGCCCCCCGTCATGTCTACGGATGAGCGCAACTTCATTTCAGTCCGTCGGCATGCCGTATTCGTTGGCGCTGAAAATAGTGTGGAATACCGTGCCATCAAACATGTTGATGAGCGCTTTCGACACTTCCCGGCTCTGCAGACGAACTTCGGATGCCAGCGCAATGTCGATCGACTCGCGGCTGGGATAACGCACCGACAAGACCATTTCCAGCCGCGGATCATTGACATCGCTTTCGACCTGCCGCAACACACGGACTTCCTGAGCGCCCGGGAAGCGAGTCCACAAAGGCACCAGCTCTTTGCGGATGTAGTTGTTGAAAGCAGCCTCAAAGCCTGGTTTGACTTGGCCGCGAAAAAATGCACAACGGATAAACATGTCTGTCCTTGAAGGGGGGGGTGAAGTGATCGGATTTAAATTCGGACTGTGGTGCGCTTGGCCTGCAAGGCGGCAACCGCCTCGGCCACCAGCACCTCGACGGGCTGCTGGATGTCGAGCGTGATAACGTCAAGCTCATTGGCGGTCGGTGTTTCAAGCGTGCTGAACTGGCTGGCTAGCAACTCGGGGTGCATGTAGTGACCGGTGCGCAAGGTCAGGCGTTTTTCTATGAGTTCCCGACTGCCCTCGAGAAAGACAAATTGCACCGTCACAGCCAACCGTCGAATGCGGTCACGGTAGGCGCGCTTGAGCGCTGAGCAGGCCACCACATGGCCTGCGTCGTGTCTGGCTAAGGCATGGCTGATGCGGTCTAGCCAGGGCCAACGGTCGGCGTCGACCAGAGGAATGCCTGCGCGCATCTTGGCCACGCTTTCAGGCAGGTGCAGGTCGTCGCCATCGAGCATGGTCAAGCCCAGTTCGCGGGCGATGCCAATGGCGACGGTGGATTTTCCGCAACCGGAAACACCCATGACGACGATCTGCAACATCCTTCAGCGCCCAAGACCCGCCATGCATTCGGGCACCGGCGTGAGCAGCGGCAGGCCAGACAGGCCGGCCTGCATGTTGGCAAATGCCAGGTCAGCCATGGCCTGCCGGGTCTGGTGCGTGGCGCTGGCCATGTGGGGCGTTAACACCACGTTGGGCATGGACAACAGCGCCTCGGGAACATGTGGTTCATTCATGAACACGTCGAGTCCGGCGCCGGCAATCACGCCTGTCGACAAGGCCTTGACCAAGGCGACTTCATCGACCACGCTGCCGCGCGCGACGTTCACCAGATAACCCTTGGGCCCCAGCGCTTTGAGGACCTCTGCGTTGATGAGGTGGTGCGTGCCGGCGCCGCCGGGTGTGATGGCGACCAGGAAATCGACCTCTGCGGCCAACGCCGTGGCGTTGGGGTAATACGTGAAGCCCGACTCAGGCTTTTCGGTGCGCGTGGTGTAGGCGATTGACATGTCAAAAGCAGCGGCCCGCTTGGCAATTGCCATACCGAT
>CANFZL010000253.1 GCA_947451205.1 Comamonadaceae bacterium | reverse complement strand
TTGGCGCTTGACCAGCAGGCCAATGCGGCCGGCGTGATTTTGTCCGGCATGGGCTCTGACGGCACCTTGGGCTTGCGTGCCCTGAAAGAGAAAGCCGGTGGCGTTTTTGTGCAAGCGCCCGAGACCGCTATGTTTGATGCGATGCCACGTAACGCCGTTGATTCAGGCTTGGCCGATGTGGTCGCGTCGGCCGATCAGCTGCCTGAAAAAATCAGGGCCTATTTTTCGCACCCGCTGTTGGCGGGGCCGCTGGACGAGCGCATGGCCGATAGGCTGCACAACGCCTTAGAAAAAATCCTGATTCTGGTGCGGGCCCATACCGGGCACGATTTCACAGAGTATAAAAAAAGCACCGTGTACCGACGGATCCAACGGCGCATGGCGATTCACCAGATTGAGGGTGTCGACGACTATGTCAAACACATCCGAGAAAATCCGCTTGAAGCTGAGTTGTTGTTCAAGGAAATGCTGATTGGCGTGACCTGTTTTTTCCGCGACCCGGAGGTCTGGCAACACGTCAAGCAAGAAGTGCTGCCAGCCCTGCTCGCCGCCCAGCCAGCGGGCGGCGAACTGCGCGCCTGGGTACCAGCGTGTTCGACCGGCGAAGAAGCCTACACATTGGCCATTTTGTTTGCCGAAGTGCTGCAAGAGCTCAAGCCAGCGGCGCGCTACACGCTACAAATATTTGCGACCGACATGGACAAAGACGCGATCGAAAAGGCGCGCTCCGGGTTTTATCCCGACAACATTGCCAGTGATGTATCGATTGCGCGCTTGGCGCGTTTCTTCACCAAGGTGCAGGGCGGCTACAACGTCAGCAAAGAAATTCGCGGCATGATTATTTTTGCCCCACAAAGCTTGGCCAGCGACCCGCCGTTTGCCAAGCTGCATGTGTTGAGTTGCCGTAACCTGTTGATTTATCTGGAAGCTGAGCTACAGCAAAAACTGGTTCAAATGTTTCACAACAGCCTCAACCCCGGCGGCTACTTGGTCCTTGGCACGGCTGAGACGGTCGGTGTTGCCAACAAGCTGTATGCCGGAGTCGGTGCCAAGACGCACATTTACCGTCGACTGGAGAGTGACCGTGGGACCTTGCCGCTGGCTTTTCCTTTGCGAGGCACGGTAGCGCTCATGAAGGCACAAGAGTTGAAGGTGAGAGCGTCCATCGCCGCGGCAGCCGTGCCCAGTTTGCAAACACTGGCGGATCAGTTGTTGATGAAAAAATTCGCCCCCACTGCGGTGCTGGTAACGGGTCAGGGCGATATCGTTTACTTCAGCGGCAAAACGTCTAAATACCTTGAACCCCCGGCTGGCAAAGCGAACCTGAATCTTTTTGCGATGTTACGGGCGAGCTTGCGGCAACCGTTGTCGGACATTTTTTACCGCACAGTTCGGCAAAAAATAGCCACCAAGCTGGATGCTGTGTCGCTGGGTGAGAACGGCCTAGCTTCAAGCGTTCGCATCAGCGTCGAGCCGGTGGAAGATTTCAAAGCGCTCGAAGGTATGTTCATGGTGGTTTTTTCAGATATCGGGCCCGTACCCGTGCAATTCATTAGTCCCGCGACTGGCGAAGCAGCCGCAGATGCTCGTGTGCCTGAACTGATGCTTGAACTGGCGCGTGCACGCGAAGAGCATCAGGCCACGCGCGAGGAAATGCAGACTTCGCAGGAAGAGCTCAAGTCAGCCAACGAAGAGTTACAGTCCGCCAACGAAGAGCTCACCACCTCGCGCGAAGAAATGCAGTCGATGAACGAAGAACTGCAAACCGTCAATTCTGAACTGCAGACACGGGTTGACGCCTTCGGCCGAGCCAACGACGACATGGAAAACTTGCTCAACAGCACCGACATCGCCACGCTGTTTTTAGACCGTCTGTTGCATGTCCGGCGCTTCACACCCCGCACAACCAACATCATCAAATTGATTCCCGGTGACATTGGGCGGCCTATTTCTGACCTCACCACCGACCTGAAATCTGATCTCTCGAGTGACGCGGCCGACGTCTTGCGCACCTTGATTTTCAAAGAGAAAAATGTCGAGGCCTCAGGCAACCGTTGGTTTCGGGTGCGGATCATGCCGTACCGGACGCAGGACAACCGGATTGATGGCGTGGTGGTCACATTCACCGACATACTTGGGCAAAAGTCGCTGGAATCAAAAATGCCTGGCACGGGGCCCCACAGCTGAGGTGGGCAACACTTTGCGCAGCGTCCTACGACCGATTCAACAGTGTCTGACGCTGGCCACGATAGGCCGCCATGACGATAGTTATTCTTTGAGAATTCACCACGATGGACAACACATGCCTGACCAACCAAGTGAGCACAACAACCTCAGTGATCAGGCTGAGCCGCAAGACCAGAAGGCAGCGCTGAAGCGTGGTTCGCGTCGCGCTAGGGCTAAAGCGTCCAGCTCTCCAACTGCGCCAGACGCCGGCCCATCAAACGTCACGCTGTGCTGGCCTTTCCCGGCAGGTAGCCAGAATGACACAGAAAAAGCCGTCCAACTCAAGCCCTATGCGCCACTTAAGCGCCGCACGCTGAACCAATACTGATTGACCTGACCTGACCTGACCTGCACGTCGCCCAGGTAGATCAGGCGGCGCTGGTTTCGCGGCGCACTGTGGATTTAGGCGTCCATGGGCCGGGTGCTGGCATCAGCGGCGTGCGTTTTTCAGCGGTTCGCGGCCCTCGCTTGGTGTCGTCGCCGGCCAATTTAAGCCAGTTCAGCATACCAGCGCGGGCGGCTTTTTCAAACGAGTCATAAGGCTCTTCAGCCATGGCAAAACGGCGACCAAACTCGGTATGTTCACCTTGACTTTCAAGCAGCGCCCAATGGAAGAGGCCCGGGCTGGGTTCGTTCACAGTGAGGGCGATGGAGCGCAATTGGTTGGACATAAATTTCCTTTACAGAGTGAGGTTGCAAGCTTGAATGGCGTGGGCAACAACAGCTGTAGGTGGCGGCCTAGGGGCGCCGTAGGACGCCCCTGGCAAGTACTGATAAATGTTTCAATGGTTCATTAAATTGCCATAATGGTTATTAAAAACACCATGGTTTTCGCAGCGTATTGGACTACATGCTGCGCGGTCGCCCAGGCCTTATCGCCGAGTTCGCAGACTACAGACAGTGAAAAGGCTGCATGTAAGGATGAGTTAACGGTGAAAAACGCAGCAGAGCCTTCGATGAAACAGTTCTGAGCCCGCGCGTTTTGCCATCGGCAAGCCAACCCGGGCACATCCGTCATGGGCACTTCAAGCAACGCATTTCTATAGGACATCCAATGAAGCATTTCACACGTATTTCTGTTCTTGTCGCCGCCAGCGCGATGCTGGTGTTAGCCGGTTGTGCCACCGGTGGACAGCAAGAGACCGCTGGCCAATACATCGATGACACGACGGTTACCACGCGGGTCAAAACCGCCATTTACCAAGACCCCATGCTCAAAACAGCCGAGATCAGCGTGGAGACCTTCAAAGGCCGCGTTCAGCTCAGCGGTTTTGTCAGTACACGATCCAGCATCGACCGCGCCGGTGTCGTGGCCAAAGGCGTCAACGGCGTCAAGGACGTCACTAACGACTTGAAGCTCAAATGAGCATGGCACGCAAGGCATCAGGTCGCGCTTTGACTGCATTTAGTCTGGCAGTGCGGGTGAGCCTTAACGATGGTGCCGCCATCGGCGGCACCATCGTTAACGAAGCGGCGAAGAAGTAAGAGCGTCGTCGCGTTTGCGACCAGAAGGCCGGACTGGGCGATAGCCTGAGTCCGGCCTTTTTCGTTGGCACAGCAATTGCATTGATCCTTGTATACAAGTATGGATGCCTTAAGTTGGTGCAACGCT
>CANFZL010000252.1 GCA_947451205.1 Comamonadaceae bacterium | reverse complement strand
GACTTTCATCAGGTGCAAGCGTGCGACTTTTTCGTCGAGGTGTTTCGGCAACACGTAAACCTTGCCCACTTCGTAGTCCGCCTGTTTGGTGAACAGTTCGATCTGCGCGATGGTCTGGTTGGCGAAGCTGGACGACATCACAAAGCTCGGGTGACCGGTGCCGCAACCGAGGTTGACGAGGCGACCTTTGGCCAACAAGATGATGCGTTTGCCGTCTGGGAAGATCACGTGATCGACTTGCGGCTTGATCTCGTCCCACTCGCATTTTTCGAGCGAAGCGACATCGATTTCGTTGTCGAAGTGGCCGATGTTGCAAACGATGGCTTGGTCCTTCATGGCCGCCATGTGCTTGTAGGTGATGACGTTTTTGTTGCCGGTGGCGGAGACAAAAATATCGGCCTTGTCAGCAGCGTATTCCATGGTCACGACTTTGTAACCTTCCATCGCGGCTTGCAGGGCGTTGATCGGGTCGATCTCGGTCACCCAGACTTGGGCGCTCAAGGCGCGCAGCGCTTGGGCCGAGCCTTTGCCAACGTCACCGTAACCGGCGACCAATGCCACCTTGCCGGCGATCATCACGTCGGTGGCGCGCTTGATGGCGTCGACCAACGACTCGCGGCAACCGTAGAGGTTGTCGAACTTGGATTTGGTGACGGAGTCATTGACGTTGATGGCGCGCAGGGCCAGCGTGCCCTTGACCGACATTTCGTTAAGACGCAGCACGCCAGTGGTGGTTTCTTCTGTCACGCCGACGATGTTTTTCAGGCGGCGGCTGTACCAAGTACCGTCTTTGGCCAGCTGCTTTTTGATGGCATTGAACAGACAGATTTCTTCTTCGCTGCCAGGGTTTGCCAGCACCGAGATGTCGGTCTCGGCCTTGGTGCCGAGGTGCATCAACAAGGTGGCATCGCCGCCGTCGTCCAGAATCATGTTCGGACCTTCTTCGGGCGTGCCTTTGTCGCCCTTGAATTCAAAAATGCGGTGGGTGTAATCCCAGTAGTCGTCCAAGTTTTCGCCCTTGTAGGCAAACACCGGCGTGCCTTTGACGACCAGGGCGGCAGCGGCGTGGTCTTGGGTCGAGAAAATATTGCAGCTGGCCCAACGCACGTCAGCGCCCAAGGCTTGCAGGGTTTCGACCAGCACGCCGGTCTGGATCGTCATGTGCAGCGAACCGGTGATGCGCGCGCCCTTGAGCGGCTGGGCGGTGGCGAATTCCTTGCGAATGGCCATCAGGCCAGGCATTTCGGTTTCGGCGATCTTCAACTCTTTGCGGCCCCAGTCAGCGAGCGACAAGTCAGCAATGGCGTAATCTTGGTTGTGGATGGGTTTGACGACGGCGTTCATTGAAATTTCTCCAAAGCGAGACAAGCTGGGCAAAATAGCCACAAGCATGTAGCGGATCAACCGGAGAGAATTTGAAAACTCACCCGGCCTGAAAAGCACATGCGGGTGAGCGTGGTTGCAAAAGAAAGTCCTGAGCCTAGACCACGTGTGTGGGTTGCAACGCTCCTCAGGAGAGGCCAGATTGTACCCAAATCTTGGCGCTTCGCTGAGGGCCTAAACTCTTAACGCATGCAAACTCTCTCGCATTGGCCCGCCGCCTCACGCCGAAATCTGATCGGCGTCTTCACCGACATCGACGACACACTGACGACCGAAGGCGCCATCACGCCTGATGCGCTGCAAGCCTTGGCCGACCTCAAAACCGCCGGTTTGCATGTCATTCCGATCACCGGCCGGCCCGTCGGCTGGAGCGTGCCGTTTGCCGCTGCTTGGCCGGTGGATGCGATCGTGGCGGAAAACGGTGCGCTGGCCTTGCGCGCGGTGTCCAAGCTCTATCAACAAGACGACGAGACCCGCCGCGCCAACTTCACACGCATGCACAAGGTGGCCGCGCGGGTCTTGCGCGAGGTGCCAGGCACCAGCCTCGCACAAGACAGCGCTGGACGTGAAACCGACATCGCCATCGACCACAGCGAGTTCACGCAGTTGCCGCCAGAACGCATCACTCAGGTGGTACAGATTCTGCAAAGCGAGGGCATGAATGCGACCGTCAGCTCGATCCACATCAATGGCTGGTTTGGCGCACACAACAAGTGGGACGGTGCGCGCTGGATCGTGCGCGAACTCTTTGGCCGCAACCTGGGCGCGGAGATTGACCGCTGGGCCTACGTCGGTGACTCGACCAACGATCAACTCATGTTCGAGGCCTTTGCGCATTCGATAGGCGTCGCCAACATTCGACGCTTTGAGGCGCAACTCACGCACAAGCCGCGCTACATCACCGCGGGTGAGCGTGGCGCTGGATTCGCGGAAGTGGTCAGGGCGATTTTGGCGGCGCGCGGAGAAAGACATTCATGAATGAGTCACGCATCAAGACCCTCCTACTGACCGGACTGCTTGGTCTGGCCAGCCTCACCGTATCGCACAGCGTGCTGGCCGCACCGCTGCTGCGCTGCAACGTGACCTATGCGGGCGCCAGCCAGTCAATTGAAGCCACGCCGGTGACCGATCCTTATCCGGTGCCATCGGTCGACATCGGTGGGCGTTTTCGTTTCAAGGCGGTGATGGTTGGCAGCGCTGCGCAGCTTGACCGCATCGTGCTCTACGCCTACTTCAATGCCGATGCTGATGCGGGCACCCAGCCCATGCTGATCCAGCAGGTCAAGTACTTGCCGCCCTTCAGAGCCTCGGCGATGCCCTACCCACTCACCGGCGAGCAGCGCCTGTATGCCGGCACGTCTGAGCGCGAGCTGATCTACAGTTGCACGCTAGAAGGGGTTCAACCATGAAGCGCTTTTTTTATCGCTGTATCAGCGCCCTGTTCACTGCCTTTTTCATCGTCTGGTGCCCACTGGCTTTCAGCGCTCAGCCAACGGAACAAGTCAGCCTGGTCTTTGTTGGCGATATCGTGCTCGACGACACGGCCGGCGCCATGATCGAGCGGGGCGAAGATCCTTTTTCAGGCCTCGCGGCGGTCTTTGCGGGCGCTGATATTCGCATTGGCAATCTGGAGTGCGTGGTCGCCACCATCGGTTCCGCCGGCGACAAAAATTTCACCTTCCGGGCCCACCCGCGCACGCTGCCGATTCTCAAGCGGCACTTTGACGCGGTCGCGCTGGCCAACAACCACTCCGGCGATTTCGGCCGCGAGGCTTTTGCACAAATGCTAGACCTGCTCAAAGAGGCCGACTTGGCGCAGTTCGGCGGTGGCCACAACCTGTCGCAGGCGCACGACCCGCTCATCATCGAACGCAAAGGTCTGCGCATTGCGCTGCTCGGCTACAACGAATTCATGCCGCGCAGTTTTGAGGCCGACTACAACGCGCCCGGCATCGCTTGGAGCGAAGACGAGCAGGTGGTCGATGACATCCGCAAAGCACGCACCGTGCATGGCGCCAACTTGGTGATTCCGGTGGTGCACTGGGGCTGGGAAAACGAGCCAACATCAAACGCCCGTCAGGGCCAATTGGCCCGACTGATGATTGACGCCGGTGCCGATGCGGTGATTGGTGGACACCCGCACGTCACCCAGGAAACGGCTCAGTACAAGGGCAAACCCATCATCTACAGCGTCGGCAATTTCGTCATGAAGGAAACCGACAACGCAGAGCAAAGACGCGGCTGGGTGCTGCGGCTGCAGCTGGACGCACAGGGCGTGAGCCGCTTTGACACCGTCCCTGTGCAGATCGACATGGAGGGCATTCCGCAGCGCCAGCGCAGCGCGGCCAGCCCGTGCTGGCAACGTGGCGAAACCGATGCGCGCTTGTGCACGCCTGACTAAGCTCTTTCCGTGAACATGCGGTTTTTCATGCCGCGTGCGACAAGCCAAAATGCCCTCGCTG
>CANFZL010000251.1 GCA_947451205.1 Comamonadaceae bacterium | reverse complement strand
TTTAAATTCTGAATCGCTGCGCGGCCACTGGCCTAGACAGCTGCGGCGCCCGAGACGATTTCCGAAAGTTCTTTCGTGATCGCCGCTTGACGCGTCTTGTTGTAAATCAGCTTGAGTTCGCCAATCACGCTGCCAGCGTTATCGGTCGCCGCCTTCATGGCCACCATGCGAGCCGATTGCTCGGACGCCATGTTTTCCGCCACAGCTTGGAACACCAGCGCTTCAACATAGCGAACCAGCAGGTCGTCAATGACGCTCTGTGCATCTGGCTCGTAGATGTAGTCCCAGCTGTGCTCGCCTTTGGTGACTTCCAACGTAGCCAAAGGCAGCAGCTGCTCAATCACTGGCTCTTGGCGCATGGTGTTGATGAACTTGGTGTAGCAAAGATAAACCGCGTTGATCTCTCCCTTGCTGTAAGCGTCAAGCATCACCTTGACCGGGCCAATGAGTTTTTCCAGATGCGGCTTGTCACCCAGCTGTGTCGCATGCGACACCACTTGAGCGCCAACCCGGTTCAGAAAACTCAGGCCTTTGTTGCCGATGGCCACAGCTTGCGCCGTTTGACCCGCTGCTTGAGCGTCTTTCAGCTTGCTGGTGACCGCCCGCAACACGTTGGTGTTCATGCCGCCGCACAGACCCTTGTCCGTGGAGACGACGATGAAGCCGACCACCTTGGACTCGTTGGTCTGCATGAACGCATGCGTGTACTCGGGGTTCGCATGACTCAGGTTAGCCGCAATATTGCGAATTTTTTCGCTGTACGGACGTGCTGCGCGCATGCGCTCCTGCGCCTTGCGCATCTTGGAAGCGGCCACCATCTCCATGGCCTTGGTGATCTTCCGGGTGTTTTCCACCGATTTGATCTTGCCGCGTATTTCCTTGCCTGCTGCCATATGTATTCCTAAATGTTTTTGAAAGCTTTTGGCTTTTTATCTATTCAGGTATGAATCAGGCAAACGATTTCTTGAACGCGGTAGCTGCAGCCATCATTTCGGCCTCAGCATCTTTGTCCATGGCTTTCGCTGTCTCAAGTTTGCTCATCAGGGCCGCATGCTTGTCTTTAAGATAGCTGTGCAGACCGGCTTCAAAAGCCAGAACTTGCTTGACTTCGATGTCGTCCATGAAGCCTTTGTTCACTGCGAACAGTGTGGCGGCCATGATGGAAATCGACTGTGGAGAGTACTGCGCCTGCTTGAGCAGTTCGGTCACTCGGGCACCGCGGTCGAGCTGCTTGCGGGTGGCTTCGTCAAGGTCAGAGGCGAACTGCGCAAAAGCGGCGAGTTCGCGGTACTGTGCCAAGTCGGTACGGATACCGCCAGACAAGTTCTTGATCAGCTTGGTCTGAGCAGCACCACCGACGCGCGACACCGAGATACCGGCGTTGATGGCGGGGCGAATACCGGCGTTGAACAGGCTGGTTTCCAAAAAGATCTGACCGTCAGTGATCGAGATCACGTTGGTTGGCACGAAAGCAGAGACGTCGCCGGCTTGCGTTTCGATGATTGGCAATGCGGTTAGCGAACCGGTTTTGCCTTTGACTTCGCCTTTGGTGAAGTCTTCAACGTATTTTTCATTCACACGGGCTGCGCGTTCGAGCAAGCGGCTGTGGAGATAAAACACGTCGCCAGGGTAAGCTTCGCGGCCTGGTGGACGACGCAGTAGTAAGGACACCTGACGGTAAGCTACAGCTTGTTTAGACAGATCGTCATAAACGATCAGCGCGTCTTGACCACGATCGCGGAAATACTCGCCCATCGTGCAGCCTGAGTAAGCGCTGACGTATTGCATAGCGGCTGATTCAGCAGCGGAAGCCGCCACCACAATCGTGTATTCCATCGCGCCAGCTTGCTCGAGTGAGCGCACGACGTTCTTGATAGAAGACGCTTTTTGACCAATAGCAACGTAAATACAAGGGACGTTTTGGCCCTTCTGGTTGATGATGGCGTCAATCGCAACAGCTGTTTTACCCGTCTGGCGGTCACCGATGATCAGCTCGCGCTGACCGCGGCCAATCGGCACCATCGAGTCAATCGACTTCAGACCAGTCTGCAATGGCTGATCGACCGATTTACGGGCGATCACACCAGGCGCCACCTTTTCAATCACGTCGGTCAGCTTGGCATTGATTGGGCCTTTGCCGTCAATCGGTTGACCCAGTGCGTTGACAACGCGGCCAAGCAACTCAGGACCGACCGGAACTTCCAGAATACGACCGGTACATTTAACCGTGTCGCCTTCGGCAATGTGTTCGAACTCACCCAACACCACAGAACCCACCGAGTCACGCTCGAGGTTCAATGCCAAGCCGTAAGTAGGCGTGCCATCTGCCGTTGCCGGGAATTCAAGCATCTCGCCCTGCATCACATCGGACAGACCGTGGATGCGAACGATACCGTCAGCAACAGACACCACAGTGCCTTGGTTGCGAATGTCGCTGCTAGCGCCAAGACCTTCGATGCGGCTCTTGATCTGCTCAGAAATCTCTGCTGGATTGAGTTTCATGACTCTTTCCTTCTTTCTAGGTTGAGGGCTGGACCGGAGCAAACGCTCAGGCGACCAGCGCCACTTTCATTTGTTCTAAACGGGCTTTGACGGAGGTGTCCAGCACCTCGTCACCCACCACGACGCGCACGCCACCAATCAATGCCGGCTCAACTTCAAGCAGGACATTGAGTTTGCGTGCAAAGCGCTTTTCAAGTGTGACTGCCAGCTCAGCCAGTGCCGCAGCATCCAACGCAAAAGCGCTGTAAACCACTGCGTCAGACGAACCAGTTTGTGCATTTTTCAAGGCACGAAACTGGCTGGCAATTTCAGGCAAGACACTGAGCCGACCATTGTCGAGAACGGTGCGCAAAAAGTTCTTGGCCTTTTCAGGCAAAGTTGTCTTGACCACGCCAACGATCACATCAAAAGTCTGAGCAACCGTGGCCTTAGGGCTGTCAGCGAACTGCAGCAACTGGTCGTCAACTGCGATCACTGCCAGCTCATCGAGCCAGACAGCCGTCGCGGCCAAATCGGTGCCGGAGGCTTTGTAAAGCGCTTCAGCGTAGGGGCGGGCAATTGTGGCGAGTTCGGCCATGTTTACAGCTCAGTTTTCAGACGACCTAGCAAGTCAGCATGCACGCTGGCATTGACTTCCTTGCGCAGAATCTGTTCAGCGCCCTTGACCGCTAGCACGGCAACCTGCTCGCGCAATACCTCACGAGCCTTGACGGTTTGCTGTTCGGCTTCAGCGTGTGCAGCGGCGATAATTTTCGCGCCTTCTGCAGTGGCTTTGCCTTTGGCTTCTTCAATCATGGCGTGAGCGCGTCGCTCGGCTTCTGCCAGACGCACAGCCGACTCGTTGCGCGACTTGGCCAATTCTTCTTCTACGCGCTTGTTAGCAACGGAGAGTTCAGATTTTGCTTTGTCGGCAGCCGCTAGGCCATCAGCGATCTTGCTGGCACGTTCGTCCAATGCAGCCGCCAATGGCGGCCACACGAATTTCATCGTGAACAGGACCAGCAATGCGAAGACGATAGCTTGAGCTATCAGTGTTCCATTAATGTTCACAGTTGATCTCCCTAGACCGTGGTTGACAGGCTAGGCTTACTTGACCAGACGGGCGATTTGAGCCAGGAACGGATTGGCCGTGGCGAACCACAAAGCAATACCAGTACCAATAATGAAAGCAGCGTCAATCAGACCGGCCAGAACGAACATCTTGGTCTGCAACTCACCCATCAGCTCTGGCTGGCGTGCAGCTGCTTCAAGGTACTTGCTACCCATGATGCCGATACCGATACAAGCGCCCAAAGCACCCAGACCGATGATGAGACCAGCAGCCAGAGCAGCAAAACTAATAACTTCCATGATTGACTCCTAAATTATCAAAAAAAAC
>CANFZL010000250.1 GCA_947451205.1 Comamonadaceae bacterium | reverse complement strand
TAGCGGTGCCGCTGGCGATCAAGGTCACATCGCAAGCCGCCAACACGGTGTGCGACTGCCCCTCGACGATCTTGACGAGTCCCAGTACACCGGCATCTGCTGCCGCGTGCTCAATAGCAGCCCGCAAAGTGGGTATGGCCGGCACGACGAATTGCGTGCCGGGTCGCGCTTTGGCGATCAGCGCCACAGCCTTGAAAAAACGCGCAGCCAAAAACTGAACTTCTGATTGACGGCTGCCCGGCAGCACCGCCACCACGGGTTGCTCTGCTGACAAGCCCAACGCAGCGCGTGCGGCGGCTTGGTCGGTCTGCATCGGGATCACCTTGGCCAACGGATGCCCGACATAAGTGGCGGCAATGTCATGCTGGGCCAGCAAGGCTGGTTCAAAAGGAAATATGCACAACACATGGTCAACACTGCGCCGAATTTTCTCCACCCGGTCAGCCCGCCACGCCCACACAGAGGGACTGACAAAGTGCACGGTCTTGATGCCGGCTGCGCGCAAAGACGCTTCCAAGTCCAGATTGAAATCGGGGGCATCGACACCAATAAACAAGTCGGGCCGGCTGGCCAGTAATTGGCTTTTGAGCTGCTCGCGAATACCGACGATCTCGCGATAATGTCGCAGCACTTCCACATAGCCGCGCACCGCAAGCTTCTCGCTTGGCCAATACGCCTTGAAGCCACGGGCCTGCATGTGGGGCCCGCCAATGCCTTCAGTTTGCACGCCGGGCCAGCGCGCCTTGAAGCCGTCGAGCAGCAAGCCAGCGAGCAAGTCGCCGGAGGTTTCACCGGCGACCATCGCGATGCGTGGCGCTGGCTTGACAGACGATGGGGGCAGCGCCCCGTGCGTCAGCCCGGCGGCTGAAGGCGGAGCGTTAGACATGCGAAAACTAGCGGACGATGCCGCGTTGCGGCGAAGTCTCAGCCAAAAACTCCACCATCATGGCGATATCGTCGACCGCTGTCGGGTGGCTCAGTGGCAGCTCGGCGATGCGGGCCTTGGACTGCTCCAGCGTCAGATCGTCGCGGTACAGCGCGCGCTGCATGGCTTTCACGGCAGCCACACGTTCCGGCGAAAAACCACGGCGGCGTAAACCTTCAAAATTCATCGAACGCGCACCCGCTGGCTGTCCCTGGCACATCACGTACGGAGGCAAATCAGCGAACAGCAGCGAGCACATCGCCGTCATGCTGTGCGCACCCAATCGCACAAACTGATGGACCACCGTGAAGCCGCCCAAGATGACCCAGTCACCGACGTGCACGTGGCCCGCAAGTTGCGAGTTGTTGGCAAAAATCGTGTGGTTGCCGACCACGCAGTCATGCGCAAGATGCACGTAAGCCATGATCCAGTTGTCGTTGCCAATACTCGTCACGCCGGTGTCGCCGGGCGAACCGATGTTGAGCGTGCAGAACTCACGGATGGTGTTGCGGTCGCCAATGCGCAACTCGCAAGGCTCGCCCGCGTACTTTTTGTCTTGCGGAATTGCGCCAATGGAGTTGAACTGAAAAATCTGGTTGTCACGGCCCATCGTGGTGTGACCTTCTATCACGCAATGCGCGCCTATGGTCGTGCCGGCACCGATCTTCACGTGGGGGCCGACCACGCTGTATGGCCCCACGCTGACAGAGCTGTCAAGCTGCGCGCGCGGATCAATCAGCGCGGTGGAATGGATGCCAGTCACCACAGTTTTATCCATCAGGCCAGCGTGCGCATGGTGCACATCAGTTCAGCCTCGCAGACCACCAAGTCATTCACCCGAGCCGTGGCTTTGAACTTGAAGATGCCCGACTTCATGCGGTCCAGCGAGACTTCCATGATGAGTTGGTCGCCAGGTTCGACCGGGCGCTTGAAGCGCGCGCCGTCAATGCCGGCAAAGTAATACACCGTTTTGTCGTCGGGTGTGGTGCCCAGTGTGTCGAACGCCAGCAAGGCAGCAACTTGCGCCATGGCTTCCAAGATCAGCACGCCCGGCATGACCGGGTGGTGCGGAAAATGACCGCCGAAAAACGGCTCGTTGATGGTCACGTTCTTCAGCGCCTTGATGCGCTTGCCTTTTTCAATTTCAAGCACACGGTCGACCAACAGAAATGGGTAGCGGTGCGGCAGTTGCTTCAGAATTTGGTGAATATCCATCATGATTTTTCTTGGTTTGAGTTCGAAGCAGTTCTTGATCTGCTCTTCAATCTATTTTTTTAAGTTGCAACGCGATCTGTTTTTCGACCTGTTTCAGCCGGTCGCGCAGGGTGTGAAGCTGCTTCAATGTGGCTGCATTTTTTTCCCACGCCGCATTGTCGTCGATAGGAAAGAAGCCGGTGTAGTGGCCAGGCTTGAGGATGGAACGCGTGACCACAGAGGACGCAGAGACATTGACATGGTCGGCCAAACGCAAGTGGCCCAACACCACTGCCCCGCCACCAATCGTGCAGTGCGCGCCAATGTGCGCGCTGCCCGCCACGCCGACGCAACCAGCCATAGCCGTGTGTTGCCCGACATGCACGTTGTGGCCGATCTGAATCAGGTTATCGAGCTTGACGCCATCTTCAATCACCGTGTCGCCGAGAGCACCGCGGTCTATGCAGGTGTTGGCGCCAATCTCGACGTCGTTGCCTATGCGCACGGCACCCAGTTGTTCTATTTTTTCCCAGCGGCCAGCGTGTGGCGCAAAGCCAAAGCCATCCGACCCGATGACGACCCCGGAATGGAGAATGCAGCGCTCACCCAGCTGACACCTGTCACCCAGCGTGACACGTGGGGCTAAGCGGCTGTGTGCGCCAACAACGGCATCACGGCCAATGACGCAGTGCTCACCAAGACGCACGCCGGCGCCAATCACCGCGCCTGCACCAATGCAAACAAAGGCGGCCACAAACACGCCGTCACCCAGTTGGGCTGATGGGTCGATGGCGGCGGAAGGATGGATGCGTGCAGCCTCTTGCGGCTCGTGGTGCTGTTTCCAGACCTGCGTCACGCGGGCGAAATACCGATATGGGTCGGTCACCACGATGCAGCCACCACGCGCCAAAGCCGCGTCTTTCATGGCTGGCGAAACGATCACGCAAGCCGCATTGGATGCGGCCAGCTTGTTCAGGTATTTCGGATGGCTGAGAAATGAAAGATCAGCCAGCCCGGCGACCTCAATCGGCGCGAGCTTGTCGATCAAGGTGTCTGGGTCGGCTAAAAGTGTGGCCTCGAACTCACCCGCCAGAGAGTCAAAGATGGCGCCCAGGCGCAAAGTCACGCTGCGCCGTCCTGCTTGTGCTTATTTGCCGTTAGAGGCATTCAGCGACTTGATGACTTTGTCGGTGATGTCATGCTTCGGGTTGACGTAGACGGCTTCTTGCACGATCAGGTCGTACTTTTCAGCCTCGGCCAAAGCCTTCACCACTTTGTTGGCGCGTTCAATGACCAACTGCAACTCTTCGTTTTTGCGGTTGTTCAGGTCTTCCTGAAATTCACGGCGCTTGCGCTGGAATTCCCGGTCTTGGTCGACCAGCTGACGCTGACGTGTGTTGCGTTGGCTTTCCGATAAAGTCGGCGCTTCGCGCTCGAGCTTTTCAGACTGAACCTTGATCTGCGCACCAAAATCTGCAATTTCTTTTTCACGCTTGGTGAACTCTTGCTCCAGCTTGACCTGGGCAGCCTTGGCAGAACTGGCCTCACGGAAAATCCGGTCCAGATTGACGATACCCACCTTGAACTCTTGGGCGCTTGCAGCTGCGGCGGCCAAAGGCAAGAGGGCACAAATAACGAGATTTCTGAGAGAGAGCTTCATTAGAAAGAGGTACCAATTTGAAATTGAACGGGTTGCATTCTATCCCCATCTTGTTTGCGAATCGCATGGCCAAAGGCTAACCGCAGTGGCCCGACCGGGGATAT
>CANFZL010000249.1 GCA_947451205.1 Comamonadaceae bacterium | reverse complement strand
GTCGTTGTGCAACACCGCACGTTCGTTTTTGGCTTGTGCCACGGCCATGTCGCGCGGGAGCTCCACACCGTTTTTCACAGCCAGCACTTCTGCCATCACGCTGACGGCGATCTCTGACGGTGTTTTACTGCCGATGTAAATACCGATCGGACCACGCAGACGTTGCAGTTTGGCTTCGCTGAGATCGAAGTGTTCGGCCATGCGCTGATGGCGGGCGTCGTTGTTGCGCCGCGAGCCAATCGCACCGATGTAAAACGCGTCAGTTTCCAACGCTTCGAGCAACGCCAAGTCGTCGAGTTTGGGGTCGTGCGTGAGCGCAATCACGCAGCTGCGGCGATCCGGTTTGAAGGCGGTGACAACGTCGTCTGGCATCTCGCTCAGCACCTTGGCGCCGGGCACCGACCACGCGCTGCGGTATTCCTCACGCGGGTCGCAAACGGTCACGGCAAAGCCGCTGAAAAGTGCCATGGTGGCGAGGTATTCGGTGAGTTGGCCGGCGCCAATCAGCAGCATGCGGTATTCAGGGCCAAAGGTGTTGACGAGCTCCGTGGCCGACACACTGAGTTCGGCGGGTGCAGTGCTGCCTGTCAAGGTCACCGTGCCGTCTTTCAAACTGACTTGCCGCTGCATCAGTTGCCCGGCTTCAAGGGAAGTCACCAAGCTGGCCAAGTCGGCTGCGCTCGGGTCAAATTCGAGCAGCAACTCAAGCGTGCCGCCGCAGGGCAAACCAAAGCGGTGGGCTTCGTCTGCGCTGACCCCGTATTTGATAAAAGCCGGTGGACCGGACGGAATGGTTTTGGCTTCTGGCGCTGCGCTTGCCGGCTGCGCGGCCGCCGCGTAGGCCTGCGTGTACTGGTAAATCAAATCGTCCTCAATGCAGCCGCCCGAAACAGATCCCACCACCGAGCCGTCTTCACAGAGCGCCATGATCGAGCCGACCGGGCGTGGCGACGACCCCCAAGTGCGGACGACTGTGGCGAGCAGCGCACGCTTGCCAGACAAACGCCAATCACGCAGGGTGCGCAGCACCATCACATCTAGATTTTCCATGGCGAGGCTTTCTTACCTTTTCAATTTCTCAGTAGTTCAGTTAGCCAGCCAGTACGACACGACCAAAATGACGGTGGCGCCTAGCATCCAAGCCCAGCGTGGGATGCCGGCAATGGCGGTGGCATCAAGAGGCGCCGTTTTAGCCGCCACAGGTGCGGCAGCGTCAGAAGTCGCGCCTGCTGCGGCGTCGCGCGCCGCATAGGCGTCAGGGTGCTGCTTTTGCATCTCCAAATCAAAGCGCTTAAAGAAATCTTCCGCCATGGATTTGGCCGCGCCGTCGATCAGCCGCTGGCCGAGTTGCGCCACTTTGCCGCCGACCGAGGCTTGTACGCTGTAGGCGAGTTCGCAGCCGGTGTCGTTGGGCGTCAGCACCACGGCAGCGCTGCCTTTGCCAAAGCCGGCCGGGCCGCCCTGCCCTTCAAATGACAGCTTGTAGCTGGCCGGCGGATTGATGTCGGTCAGCTCGATATTGCCTTTAAATTTGGCCGACACCGGACCGATTTTCAGGGCCATGCCAATGGCGTATTGGTTCTCGCCGCTGGCCTCTACCTTGTCGCAGCCGGGAATACAGGCTTTGAGAACGGCGGGGTCGTTGAGTGCGTCCCAGGCTTGTTGCTGGGTCACGGCGAGTTGCCGGCTGGCTTGCATGTCCATGAGGTCTTCCTTCTTTATTTTTGGATGGGCTATCTATGGACGCATTGTCCGTGCAGTTTCAAGTCCGTGTGAGTCATCGGTTTTTCATCAACGCAGCCAAGCTGGCCGCCAGTTCTTCTAGCCGGCTCAGGTTGTGCACGGCGAGCATGCCGTCAGCGTGGCGGTGCAGCACCGACGCACCGCGCGCCAGCGGCGCATAACCGTCAAAGCGCAGCAAAGGGTTGAGCCACAGCAGACACCGACTCCGGCGGCGCAGCCAAGCCAGCTCACTGTCAAGCTCAGCCGGCTCGCCGGTGTCCAGCCCGTCTGTGATGATGAGCACCACCGTGCGCCTGCCGACCAACTTACGCGCGTGGTGCTCGCGCAAACTGGCCAGCGACACGCCGAGTTGCGTACCGCCCGCAAAGTCTTCAATGGCAGCGCCTGCACGCTCCAGCATCAGGTCGGTGTCGGCCACTTCAAAGCACGGACTCAAATCCGTCAGGCCGATGCCAAAGGCGAACACATCGCGCTGCGGATGACGCCGCGTGGCCGCGTGCAAAAACGCCAGCAGCAGCCGCGCATAACGCTCCATCGAACCCGACACATCGACCAAAATCAACAAGGGCAAGGCTTGCTGCCGCCGCTTCAGACGCGGCAAATGCATGAGCTCGCCGCCGGTGCGCGCAGCGTGGTGCATGACGCCCGGCCAATGAATACGCGGACCACTTGATGCGGGTCGGCTGCGGCGTGAGGCGAATTCTGGCAAGGGCAATTTAATGTCGCGCGCCAAGCGTTCGACCAGCCGATATTCCGTGGCGGACAAGGAATTGAAATCAGCGTGCTGCAAGCGTTGAATATCGCTGGCCGTCATGACCGCGTCAAACTCGACTTTTTGGTCTTCGGTGCTGGGTTGGGCCTGTTGCCCAAAGCGTTGCTGCGGCGCCAATGCCTCACGCACGCGCGGCCGCCGTCGGCTCGGCTCAGCCTTGCCTTCGGCGCTGGGCAGCAGCTGGGCCAACAGCTTGTTGGCCAGTTGGGGGTCTTGAAAGTAAACGTCAAACAACTCACGAAAGACCAAGCGGTCTTGTTCGCGGCTGATCATGACGGCTTCAAAGGCGGCGCTCAGATCGGCTTTTTCACTGATGCCCACCGCCAGTGCGGCTTCTTTGGCCAGCGCGATGCGGCTGCTGTCGACCTTGACGCCAGCACGTCGCAAGGCACGGCCAAAACCGGCGATGTTGTCAGCCAGTTTGCCGCTGCGCGCGTCACCTAACTGCATGGCGTCATTCCGATGCTTGAGCCTCAGCAGGCTTGAGCAACTCCACCGCCAATTCGTGCGTCAAGGCCGCCACATCTTCGCGCTGCTTGAACAAGATGCCCGCTGTGTCAGCCACCACTTCGGGGTCGACCACCAGCGTGTCCAGCGCCACCAAGGCTTTGGCCCACTCGACGCTTTCGGCAATGCCGGGCGCGCGCTGGAAAGCATTGCCAAAGGGCGAGTTCCGCAGCCGGTCGACAAACTGCGCGACTTGCGCCGTGAGTTGCAGGCTGGCCTCGGGCACTTGCGCCCGAACAATCGCCAATTCGCGGTCACGGTCTGGGTAGTCCAGCCAGTGGTAAAGGCAACGGCGCTTCACCGCGTCGTTGAGTTCACGGGTGCGGTTGCTGGTGAGAATCGTCACCGGCGTGATTTCAGCGCGGATGGTGCCCAGCTCCGGAATGCTGACCTGGTATTCACCGAGGTATTCGAGCAGAAAGGCTTCAAAAGGCTCGTCTGCACGGTCGACTTCGTCGATCAACAGCACCGCGCCGGGTGCTGGCGTTTGCAGGGCCTGCAACAGCGGCCGACGAATCAGGTAGCGGCCTTGGTAGACCTCGCGCTCAACGTCACTCACATCACCACGCCCTTCAGAGGCGCGCATGTGCAGCAGCTGCGCGGCGTAGTTCCATTCGTAAAGCGCTTCGCGCTGCTCTAGCCCGTCATAGCATTGCAGGCGAATCAACTCGCGCTGCAGCGCGATAGACAAAGCCTTGGCCAGCTCGGTTTTACCGACGCCGGGTTCACCCTCTAACAGCAGCGGACGCTGCAAGCGCAGCGCCAAAAAAACAGCCGTAGCCAAACGCCGGTCAGCAAAGTAACCCGCCGCTTGCAGGGCCTCTGTCAGCGCGTCAATGCTGGGGAACAGTTTTTTCAAGGGCGTT
>CANFZL010000248.1 GCA_947451205.1 Comamonadaceae bacterium | reverse complement strand
TTGTTCTGGCCGCGCAGCGGGTTCACGCCGACACCTTCGCGACCGATCATGCCGCAGGCCATGGCCAAGTTGCAGATGCCGATGACGGCGGTCGAGCCCTGTGCGTGCTCGGTCACACCCAAGCCGTAATAGATGGCCGAATTCGGGCCGGCGGCGAACAACCGCGCAGCAGCGCGTACATCAGCCGCGGGCACGCCGGTGACCGGCTCAAAAGCTTCGGGCGAGTTCTCCGGGCGACCGACAAACTCACGCCATTCATTGAAGCTCTTGGTGTCGCAGCGTTCAGCCACAAAGGCTTCGTTGACCAGTCCTTCGCTCACAACCACATGGGCCAGCGCGGTGACCATGGCCACATTGGTGCCCGGCTTCAGCGCTAAGTGATGTGACGCCCGGACGTGGGGCGAGTCGACCAAATCAATTTGGCGCGGATCAATGACGATGAGCTTGGCACCCTCGCGCAGACGGCGCTTCATGCGTGAGGCAAACACCGGGTGCGCGTCAGTCGGGTTGGAGCCCATGACCAGCAACACGTCGGCCTGCTCGACAGATTTGAAGGTCTGCGTGCCAGCCGAGGTGCCGAAGGTTTCGCCCATGCCGTAACCCGTAGGTGAATGGCAAACGCGCGCGCAGGTATCGACGTTGTTGTTACCGAAAGCGGTACGGATCAGCTTTTGGACAAGGTAGACCTCTTCGTTGGTGCAGCGCGAGGAGGTGATGCCGCCGATGGCGTCCACGCCATCTTTGGCCTGAATGCGACGGAACTCGCTGGCGGCGTAGGCAATCGCTTCATCCCAGCTCACTTCCTTCCAGGGGTCGGTGATCTTGCTACGGATCATCGGCTTGGTGATTCGGTCCTTGTGCGTAGCGTAGCCCCATGAAAAACGGCCTTTCACGCAGGCGTGGCCCTCGTTCGCCTTGCCATCTTTCCACGGTACCATGCGCACGACGGTGTTGCCCTTCATCTCTGCCTTGAGGCCGCAGCCGACGCCGCAATAGGCGCAGGTGGTGATCTTGCTGTGCTCGGCTTGGCCCAACATGATGACGGTTTTTTCCTGCAAGGTCGCGGTCGGGCAGGCGGCCACGCAGGCACCGCAACTGACGCATTCGGACTCCATGAAGGACTGGTCCTGGCCAGCCGAAACACGCGCATCAAAACCACGCCCACTGATAGTCAGGGCGAAAGTGCCCTGCGTTTCTTCGCAAGCGCGAACGCAGCGGTTGCAGACGATGCACTTGCTCGCGTCGTAGGTGAAGTACGGGTTGGACTCGTCTTTTTTGCTGTCCAGGTGGTGTGCACCTGCGGCCGCACCCACGCCGTAGCGCACTTCGCGCAGACCTGTCACGCCGGCCATGTCTTGCAGCTCGCAGTCGCCGTTGGCCGCACAGGTCAGACAGTCCAGTGGGTGGTCAGAAATGTAGAGCTCCATCACGCCCTTGCGCAGGTCTTGCAACTTGGGGGTCTGGGTGCGGACCTTCATGCCGCTCTCCGCCGGTGTCGTGCACGAGGCCGGGAAGCCGCGGCGTCCTTCGATCTCGACCATGCACAAACGACAAGAACCAAAGGGCTCCAGGCTGTCGGTGGCGCACAGCTTGGGCACCTTGATGCCGGCGTCCATAGCGGCCCGCATGACCGACGTACCGGCCGCGACGGTGACGCACTCGCCGTCGATTTCGAGCGTGACTTCCTGCGTCGACTCGCGCCTGGGCGTACCGTAGTCGGTATTCTTGAATTGTTCAAGCATGCTGTTCTCCTGGGGCCGTTTATGCGGCTTTGGTTGAGGGGACTGACAAACCAAAGTCAGCCGGGTAGTGGTTCAGTGCAGACAGCACCGGAAACGGCGTCATACCGCCCATGGCGCACAGCGAGCCGTGCAGCATGGTGTCGCACAGGTCGCGCAAAAGTTTGACCTGCTGGGGCTGGTTTTCCCCTTTTGTGATGCGGTCAATCACCTCGACGCCGCGGGTCGAGCCAATGCGGCAAGGTGTGCATTTACCGCAGGACTCAATGGCGCAGAACTCCATCGCGTAGCGTGCCAGCTTGGACATGTCGGCGGTGTCGTCATGCACCACGATGCCGCCGTGACCGACAGCGGCGCCGACCGCGACATAGGCTTCGTAGTCGAGGGGAACATCCCAATGCGCTTCAGGCACGTAGGCGCCCAGCGGGCCACCCACTTGCACCGCTTTGATCGGCCGGCCGCTGGCGCTGCCGCCACCGTAGTCGAATATGAGTTCGCGCAGCGTGACACCAAACGCCTTTTCGATCAGGCCACCATGCAAGATGTTGCCCGCCAACTGGATCGGCAGCGTGCCGCGGGAGCGTCCCACGCCATAGTTCTTGTAGTGCTCGGCACCGCGCGCCAAAATGATGGGCACCGAGGCCAGCGTAATCACGTTGTTGATGACGCTAGGTTGACCGAACAAGCCCTTCAAGGCGGGGATCGGCGGCTTGGCACGAACCACGCCGCGCTTGCCTTCAATGCTCTCCAGCATCGCTGTTTCTTCACCGCACACATAAGAGCCTGCCGCCTTGCGCACTTCCAGATGAAAACTGAGGCCTGAGCCGAGCAGGTTGGCGCCTAAAAATCCTGCAGCTGTCGCGATTTCAATCGCCTCCCGCAGGGTGGCCACGGCATGCGGGTACTCCGAGCGAACGTAAATATAGCCCTGCGTTGCGCCTGTCGCCACTGCGGCAATGGTCATGCCTTCAATCAGGTTAAAGGGGTCGCCCTCCATCGTCATGCGGTCTGAATACGTACCTGAGTCGCCCTCGTCGGCATTGCAGACAATGTATTTTTGCGCAGCCTCCGCTGCAGCCACAGTCTTCCACTTGATGCCCGCTGGAAAGGCCGCACCACCGCGCCCGCGCAAGCCTGAGTCCAGCACCTGCTGCACCACCTCTGCCGGACTCAAGATCAGCGCGTGGCGCAAACCGGCGTAACCTTGATGGGCTTCAAAATCTGCCAGCGACAGCGGGTCGGTCACGCCCATGCGGGCGAAAGTCAGACGCTCTTGTTGCCGTAAAAATGGAATCTCCTCCGTCAGTCCCTGCTTGAGTGTGTGATCGGCACCGGTTTGAAATTGTGCGTCAAACAAACTGGCTACGTCCTCCGGGGCTACGGGGCCGTAGGCGATGCGCCCGGCATCCGTCACCACCTCTACCAAGGGCTCCAGCCAGAACATGCCGCGCGACCCATTGCGCACCAGTTCAATGTCGACACCGCGTTGTATCGCCATGGCCTGAATGGCAGAAGCGACTTCGTCGGCACCCAAGGCCAAGGCGGCAGAGTCACGCGGTACAAAAATCTGGATGCTCATGCTGCGCTCCTCGCCGCGTCGACCAGTCGATCAAATTTAGCGACGTTCACCCGTGCATGAACCTTGTCGTTCAACGCCAAGGCCGGGGATGACGAACACAAGCCCAGACAGTAGACCGGCTCCAGGGTGAATGAGCCGTCCGCAGTGGTGCCGCCATCAACCTTGAACTGGCTGCAGGCGTGCGCCCACAGCTGCTCCGACCCCATCGACTGGCAAGCCTCGGCACGACAAATCTGCAGCACGTTCCGGCCCGCCGGCTCCGACCGAAAGTGGTGATAAAACGTGATGACACCATGCACCTCAGCCCGCGACAGATTGAGTTCCTGCGCGATATGGGCCACAGACTGTGCAGGTATATAGCCGACAGCATCCTGAATGTCATGAAGAATGGGAAGCAGTGCGCCGGGCATTTGCTTCTTTGCGGTCACCAAGCTTTCGATGGTCTGCTGTTTTGTTTCACTCAACATGAATATTTGCCTTCTTTTTTAACGCGCACTTCGCGTGATTTAAAGGCAGTATCTATGCGTGATGGGCTGGGGTCTAATTTTTTATGCCTATAGCCCGATAGACAATT
>CANFZL010000247.1 GCA_947451205.1 Comamonadaceae bacterium | reverse complement strand
TTAGCCGCCACCTTCTTGGCCGCAGGCGCGGCGCCTTTAGCTGCGACTGTTTTGCCAAACGGCGTTTTCACGGCGCCGGTGCGCGGGGGGCCGGCGGTCTTGCGCGGCGGAAATTTGGAGGGCGCGAATTCAAAGTTGACCTTGCCGGCCTCTGCGTCCCAAGCCAACATGGCTTTGAAGGGCCGACGCGTGCGCATCGAGACAAATTTGTCGAGCAAGTCGGTCTTGCCGGTGGCTAGCAGTTTTTGCATCTGCTCAGGGTCCACCGGCTGCTGAAGAATCATGGTGCCGGTTTTGAAGTCGCAGCTCGGCGTCGGCTGCTCCAGCGTCGGCACAGACTTGGCACAGACATAGTTTTTGCCGTGCTCGTGCACGGGACTGCCGCACTTGGGGCAAGGCCCCATAGAAGGCGTGGCGCCGAAGTCCACAATCTCGCCGGTCTCGGCATTTTTGTCATCGCCAAAGTCAAATTCGAGCTTGTAGTTCTTGGTTTCTTCGTCGAACTTGATGACCATTTCAGCGGTGAACGGCCAGCCGGCTTTGGAGCGAAAACCGTCCAAGGGGCCGATTTTTTTGTCACGTAAAAACTGCTCGACTTCAGCGACTTCAAAGGTCCGCCCCGCTGGCGTTTTGCCGAACGAAAAACCGCAACCTTCAGCGGCGCCGGCGACGCCAACGCAGGTGTAGCGCCGGTAGTTTTCCTTGATGATGCCGCCGCAGTTGGGGCAGGGCGCGGTGAGCGTGGCGTAGTCACCCGGAATGGTATCTTTGTCGTAACCCTTGGCCTTGTTCACCAAGCGCTCAGTCATGAGGGCAATGTCGGCCATGAAGCTTTCGCGGCTGAGTTGCCCCTGCTCCATCTGCTTCAGCTTGTGCTCCCATTCGCCGGTGAGGTCGGCACGCGACAGCTCTTCGACGCCAAGGCCACGCAGCAGCGTCATGAGCTGAAAAGCCTTGGCCGTGGGGATCAGTTCACGGCCTTCGCGGAGCATGTATTTCTCAGCGATCAAACCCTCAATGGTGGCGGCACGGGTGGCCGGTGTGCCCAGACCTTTTTCCTGCATGGCTTCGCGCAGTTCGTCGTCTTCGATGGTTTTGCCCGCGCCTTCCATGGCACCCAGCAAGGTCGCTTCAGAATAACGCGCGGGGGGTCGGGTTTTCAGGCCTTTCGGGTCGACCGTTTCAACAGCCACCAGTTCACCGGGTTTCACCGGCACCAAGTTTTGGCCCTTGTCGCCGTCTTTGGGTTCGGCCACTTCGGCGGCGGCTTCTTTGCCATAAATAGCCAGCCAACCCGGCTTGACCAGTACCTTGCCCTCGGTCTTGAAGCTGTGCTGGGCGGCCTTGGTGATGCGCGTGGTCACCATGTATTCGGCGCTCGGGAAAAACACCGACATGAAGCGGCGCACTACCAAGTCATACAGTTTTTGTTCGGCGTCGCTCAAGCCGCTGGGCGCTTGCAGTGTTGGGATGATGGCGAAGTGATCGCTGACTTTGGCGTTGTCAAAAATCTTCTTACTCGGCTTGATGTAGTTGCCGTTCAGGGCCACCAGCGCATGCTGCGCCAAGTGCTTCATCTCACTGCCGGCGATCATTTCAAAGGTTTGCTTGACGACCGGCACATAGTCTTCAGGCAAGGCCCGCGAATCAGTCCGCGGGTAAGTCAGCGCTTTGTGGCGTTCGTACAAACTCTGCGCAATCGACAGCGTGGTCTTGGCCGAAAAGCCAAACTTGCCGTTGGCCTCGCGTTGCAGCGAGGTCAAATCAAACAACAGGCCAGCGGCTTGCGTGGTCGGCCTGGACTCTTCCGTGACGCTGGCTTTCTGGCCGCGCACGGCGGCAGCGATGCTGCGGGCTTCGGCTTCAGACCAGACGCGATCGGCTTTGAGTTCGGCGTCAGGCTCAGCACCTTCCGCAAGATTGGCATTGGCGGTGGATTTTTTCCACTGCGGGTCAAACCACTTGCCCGGGTACTCACCGGCCTCGGCAGCAAAGCTGGCGTGCACTTCCCAGTAATTACGGCTGACGAACTTGCGGATTTTCTCTTCGCGCTCAACCACCACCGACAGCGTCGGCGTCTGCACACGACCGACGGTGGTCAAAAAGAAACCGCCATCGCGCGAATTGAAGGCGGTCATGGCCCGTGTGCCATTGATGCCGACCATCCAATCCGCCTCAGAGCGGCACCGTGCGGCATCGGCCAGCGGCATCATTTGCGCGTCGCTGCGCAGGCTGGCAAAGCCGTCGCGAATCGCGGCTGGCGTCATCGACTGCAACCACAGGCGTTTGACCGGGTGCTTGGCCTTGGCATATTGTTGAATCAAACGAAAGATCAACTCGCCCTCACGGCCCGCGTCACAGGCGTTGACCATGGCGCCAATGTCTTTGCGTTTGGCCAGCTTGACGATGGCGTTGAGCCGCGTCTTGGTCTTGTCGATGGGTTTGAGGTCAAAGTAAGGCGGGATCACCGGCAGGTTGGCGAAACTCCACTTGCCACGCTTGACGTCAAACTCTTCAGGCGCCTGAATCTCGACCAAATGACCGACCGCCGATGTCACGATCCAGTCGTCGCTCTCGAAGTACTCATCGTGTTTTTCGAACTTGCCAGCCGTGGGCGTGATGGCGCGCACGATGTCTTGTGCCACTGAAGGCTTTTCTGCAATCACCAATGTTTTCATAAGTACTTCTTCAAATTTTCTATGTCTTCCGGGACCATTTCCCGGGCCTCTGCAAACACGACTCGACCATGTCGGCCCCGCACCACCACCACAGGCAGACCGCGCGGCTTGGGCCAGACCTTCAACACCTCGGGCGTGGCCATGGCCGCCGGAAAGCTGTAGCCCTTGGCCTTCAAATGCGCACTCGCCGTGCTGGCCAGACGGTCAATCGACAGCCCCAGCACCACCAATCCTTCGCTGCGCCCAGCTTGCCACAGCGCCTCCATATGGGGCGACTGCACGGCACAAAACGGGCACCAACTCGCCCACCAGTAAACCACAAGCACCTTGCCCTCCGCTTGTACCGCCCCCCAAGGGCTGCCATCGAGCAGCGTCAAGGACGGCACGGCCAGCGCACTGCCGAGCGTCGGTAACGGGGCGCCGGCCGGCTCAGCCGCTATAGCACCAGCACCCCAAGGCAGCACGGCCAAAGCCGCAGCAGACTGCATCAACTCGCGGCGGTTGGCCATCACTTGCTCCTTACAATAAGCATCTCTCGCGTACGCACGCAGGCACGCATGTGCACGCACATGCATGAATTAACCATACCAAATATTTTCAACGTGTCCAAAAACAGCACCAACGTCAGCGCCAAGGCCACGCTCAAAAGTCTCGTCAAGTTGGCGCCCGTGCCCTCGGGTAAGCGCATCCAGACGCGCCTTTCCGGCGTGCATGGCAAGGGCATGTTTGCCGTGCAAGACTTAGCTGAAGGCGAGACATTGATCGAGTACATCGGCGAGGTCATCAGCTGGAAAGAAGCGCTAAAACGCCACCCACACGACCCGACCGATCCGAACCACACCTTTTACTTTCATGTCGACGAAAAGCATGTGATTGACGCCAAGCACGGCGGTAACTCCTCTCGCTGGATCAACCACAGCTGCGCGCCCAACTGCGAAGCCGATGAACAAAAGGGCCGAATTTTCATCAAAGCGCTGCAAAACATTCCAGCGGGCAAAGAGCTTTTTTACGACTACGGGCTCATCATTGAAGCGCCGTACACCAAAAAACTCAAAGCCGAATACCCGTGCTGGTGCGGTGCGCCGACTTGCCGCGGCACCTTGCTTGCGCCCAAAGACAAAAAAGTGAAGGCTGAGAAGAAAGACAAGAAAGAAAGCAAAGCCAAGACAGAGAAGAGAAAGTCGAAAGCCAAAAAGGACTGAGACGACTTTGTGACGACCG
>CANFZL010000246.1 GCA_947451205.1 Comamonadaceae bacterium | reverse complement strand
TTCTTCCAGCTGAGCCACATTGTTGTATTCCAACACCAGCGTGTCACGCACGACTTCAGGCGGCACACCGGCGCTGGTCGGATTGCCGAAAGTCGCCAAGCCCGAGCCGGCTTTGACCAGCAGCGCATCCGCGTGGCCGTGGTAGCAGCCTTCAAACTTGATGAACTTGTTGCGGCCGGTGGCACCGCGCGCCAAGCGCAACGTGCTCATGGCGGCTTCGGTGCCGGAGCTGACGAGGCGGATCATGTCAATCGACGGCACCAGCTTGATGATTTCTTCCGCCAGCTCGACCTCACGCTCGGTGGGCGCGCCAAAGGAAAAGCCATCGAGGGCGGCTTTCTGCACGGCTTCGAGCACCGCCGGGTGGCCGTGGCCGAGGATCATCGGGCCCCAAGAACCGATGTAGTCGATGTAGCGCTGGCCGTCAGCATCCCAAAAATAGGCACCTTGCGCGCGTTGCACAAAGCGCGGCGTGCCGCCAACGGCTTTGAAGGCCCGCACAGGAGAGTTCACGCCGCCAGGAATAACCGCTTTGGCGCGCTCAAAAAAAGCGTCGTTGCGGGACAAGGTAGGGGTTGCGGAATCAGTGTTTTGTGCCATTCGGGGGGATGTCAATAAAGGGGGTCGAGATCAATGGATCGGTGAGGCTGGACGCCTCATCGGTGCTGTCGGTTTCATCGGCATCGTCGTCGGTTTGCGCCCAGAACATGCGGTCAGGCACCAAGTGGCCCATGCCCGGCTGATAGCCTGCGTTCAGGCTGTGGTCGAGGTAGGTCAGGGCTTCGGTGGTGGCACTTTGCAAGTCGTGACCATTGGCCAGCAGCGCTGACAGGGCCGCGCTGAGGGTGTCACCTGCGCCGGCAAAGATGGCGTCGAAGTGCTCGAACTTCTCGCTGTACAAAATGCTTTGCGGCGTGGCCAGCACGTTCTCAATGAACTGCTCGGCGGCTGGAATGCCGGTGACCAAGGTGTAGGGCACGCCCAGCTCGCCTGCGGCCTTGGCGATGTCGCGCGCACTGGGGCTTTTGTCGCCCGACCAGTCGGGCAACAGCCAGCGCCAGAGCGTGCTGTGGTTGCCGATGAGCAAGGTCGCTTGCGGCAGCAAGAGTTCACGAAAGGCATCCAAGTAGCTGTCTATCTTGTCTTCTTCCCACCATGACAGGCTGGGCATGTAGGCAACCAACGGCGCATCTGAGTAGTCGGAGGCGATCTCGGCGATGGCGCTGACGTTTTCGGGGCTGCCCACAAAGCCGACCTTGATGGCGCTGACCGGCATGTCTTCCAGGGCGGCTCTGGCCTGCTCGGAGACCGCGTCGTCGTCAAAGGCAAAGTGGTCCAAGATTTCGGCGGTGTCACGCGAATAAGCGCCAGTGACTACGGCCAACACGTGGCCGCCAGCTGAGGCAATGGCCATGATGTCGGCGGTCAAGCCACCAGCGCCGCTCGGGTCGCTGGCGTTGAAGCTCATGACGCAAGCGGGTGCGCTGTCGACCGTGTCTGGGTCGGGCGTGAGGTCTGCGGGGGGAGTGAGGGCTTGTGGCATGTGCGGTGTTTTTTGGCTGAGGATTCTGCCCATGTGGCAAAAGGCACCGCCTCGCCGATACAATTCTTTGATTGATTCTATTCGCGAAAGCAAAGTAAACGCTGTGACTACAACTGCAACAAAGACTTGGATGTGCCTAATCTGTGGCTGGCTCTACGACGAGGCCGCAGGCGCGCCCGAGCACGGCATTGCGCCGGGCACCCTGTGGGCCGATGTGCCCATGAACTGGACTTGTCCTGAGTGCGGCGCCCGCAAAGAAGACTTCGAGATGGTCGATCTCTGAAGTCAGTCAACCTTGGCTTAGTTTGCTCAGTCCAGGGTCTTCTTGACCACCGCATAGCGCTGCAGCGTGCGGGTCCGAGCGTCAGCATGCTGGACCAGCGGCAGCGGGTAATTTTTTCCTAACATCACGCCCGCCGCCGCCAACTCCAGCGGCGCGGCTTCCCATGGGCTGTGCAAGGCCTTGCCCTGCAGGCCCGCCAACACCGGCAGGTATTTGCGGATGAACTTGCCGTCGGGGTCGAACTTCAAGCTCTGGCTGACCGGGTTGAAAATCCGAAAGTAAGGCTGCGCGTCGCAGCCGCTGCTCGACGCCCATTGCCAGCCGCCGTTGTTGGCCGACAGATCAAAGTCATTCAGCTTCTCAGCAAAGTAGCGCTCACCGCGGCGCCAGTCAATGCCTAAATCTTTGATTAAAAAGCAGGCTGCCACCATGCGCAGCCGGTTGTGCATGTAGCCGGTCTGGTTGATCTGCGCCATGGCGGCGTCGACCAGCGGATAACCGGTGCGGCCTTCGCACCAAGCGGCAAACAGCGCGTCGGCTTCTGCGCCGGTTTCCCATTGAATAGCGTCGTAGTCGGGCTTGAACGAGGCGCCGGCGACGTGCGGGAAATTGCTCAAAATTTGCGCATAAAAATCCCGCCAGATCAGCTCGCTCAGCCAGACGGTGGCACCGGCACTGCCTGCGAGCTGGCGCTTCAGCGCTTCGGCGGCCAGTTGGCGAATCGACACCGTGCCAAAGCGCAGGTGCACACCCAGATAACTCGGCCCTTTGACGGCCGGAAAGTTGCGACTCTCTTCGTAGTTATCGATACGCTGCAAAAATTCTTCAAACAGCTGGGCACCGCCCGAGATGCCGGTGGGCAGTTTCAGCGCCTGCAAGTTACTGGCCTCGAACCCGATCTGGCTCAACGTCGGTACTGGCTTTGCATCGGCCGGCTTGTTGGCCAGCGCTTCGGCATGGGCCTTGATGGCGTAAGACTGCAGGTAGTAGCTGTCGACCTTTTTCAGCCAGCTGTTCTTGTAGGGCGTGAAGACGCCGTAAGGCTTGCCGCCCTGCGTCAGCAGTTCGGTGCGCTCAAACACCACATGGTCTTTGAAGCTGTGAAAAGCCACGCCCTTGGCTGCCAAACTGGCTGCAACTTGGGCGTCGCGCTGAGTCGCTTGCGGCTCGTCGTCGTGGTTGGTGAAGACCGCTTGAACTTGCAAGGCTTGCGCTTGCTGCGGCACGGCCGTGCTGGCCCAATCATGCAGCACCAGCAGCCCGGCGTTGTTGACACCGTGCGCCTCGGCAAGTGCTTGCAGTGCGGCGTCAAGTTCGGTCAGCGACTGGATGATGAAATCAACCCGTCTGTCGGTGCGCGGCAGCGGGTCGAGAATCTCCTTGTCCAGAACGAACAGGCAGAAAACTTGGCGGCAGGTGCTCAGGGCGTGGTGCAGGGCAGCGTGGTCGTGTGCCCGCAAGTCGCGGCGGAACCAGACCAGTCCGCGCTCGTATTGTTTTTTCATGGCGTGGATGTTAGCTGGACGCTGGCGTTTGAAAAGCAGTCCGGGCGCAGATCGTCAGCGTAAAATTGAGGTTATGGCCATGGACTTCGACCCGATCAACTTCACGCATCACTTTCTGATCGCCATGCCCGGCTTGGATGACGAGCCTTTTGTCGGCTGTGTGATTTACATGTGCGAGCACAGCGAACGTGGCGCTTTGGGTTTGGTCATCAACAAGCCCAGCGACATCAGCTTGAAAAGCCTGTTTGACAAAGTCGAGTTGCCGTTGCGGCGCGACGACCTCAGCGAAGCGCCGGTTTACAAAGGCGGGCCGGTGCAAACCGAGCGCGGTTTTGTGCTGCACGAAAGCATGCTGCCGGGCCATGAGTCGGTCTACGCTTCGACCATGTCGATTCCCGGCGGGCTTGAAATGACCACCTCCAAAGACGTTCTTGAAGCGCTCTCAACAGGCGCTGGCCCACGGCGCGTCTTTGTCTCGCTGGGCTATTCGGCTTGGGGCGAAGGGCAGTTGGAGTCTGAGATTTCAGACAACAGCTGGCTCACCGTGGCGGCTGACCCAGCCGTGATTTTTGACACCCCGGTCGA
>CANFZL010000245.1 GCA_947451205.1 Comamonadaceae bacterium | reverse complement strand
ACCCGCGATGCACGTGAAGTCGAGCGTAAAAAGGTCGGTTTCCGTTCAGCACGTCGCCGCAAGCAGTTCAGCAAGCGTTAATTCGCTTCTCGATCTGCCCACAGCAGAGAAAGCCGCCGCGGTGCAAGCCCGGCGGCTTTTTTCATCTGCGCCTAGAGTAGGCCTGACGGCTTTGTGGTTGATCAAATTACTGTACTATTCTCTGCTGAACCCAATGAGGAGCCTTCCATGAACGCAGTTGCCAACGATATCCAGACCGAAATGCCCAGCCCGTTTGTCTTCACCGACAGTGCCGCCGCCAAGGTGGCTGATCTGATCGCGGAAGAAGGCAATCCAGAGCTGAAGTTGCGTGTGTTTGTGCAGGGTGGCGGTTGCTCTGGCTTTCAGTACGGCTTCACCTTCGACGAAATCACCAACGAAGACGACACCACCATGACCAAAAATGGCGTGTCATTATTGATTGACGCGATGAGCTACCAATACTTGGTCGGCGCTGAAATCGACTACAAGGATGACCTTGAAGGCGCTCAGTTCGTCATCAAGAATCCGAACGCCACCAGTTCTTGCGGTTGCGGCTCCAGCTTTTCAGCTTGAAGCTTCGCAAGTAGACAGCAACAGCTGCGTTGCAACGATATAAAAAGGCCCTTCAAGGGCCTTTTTGCATGGGTGCTTTATAGAGCGCACCCAACACCCGTGGATTTTTGGCACCGGTCACAGCCACCAAGTTACCCGGTTTGTTGTGTGTAAAAGCTTGTGCCAGCCAGGCAAATGCCGTGGCTTCAACCTGCAACGGCGGCAGGCCATGGGCTTGCGTTGAGCTGACCTGAACGCCCGGTAACGCCAAGCCGATCTGGCGCATCAGCTCGGTGTTGAGTGCGCCACCACCGCAGACCAGCAACTCTGTGGCGGCAGGCAAATAGCGGCGTAAATCCTGCGCACAGGCTTGTGCCGTGAGTGCCGTCAGACTAGCCTGCACGTCGGCTGGCGGTAAAGTGCCAAAGCTGCCTAACTGCTGTTCAAGCCAAGTTGGGTTGAACAGGTCTCGTCCGGTGCTTTTGGGCGGCAGCCGCGAGAAATAGGGCGAGTCCAGCAATTGATTCAGCAAGGGCGCATGGACTTGCCCAGAAGCCGCCCAAGCGCCGGCATTGTCATAAGGCTGGCCTGTGTGGCGTTGGCACCAAAAATCCATCAGCGCATTGCCAGGGCCGCAGTCAAAGCCTTGAACTGCGTCGCCTGCATGCAGCAGCGTGATGTTGCTGATGCCGCCGATATTGAGCACGGCTCTGGCGTGGCTGTTGTCGCCCCAGATGGCTGCATGAAAAGCCGGTACCAAAGGCGCGCCTTGGCCGCCGGCAGCAACATCGGCAGTTCGAAAATCCGCCACCACATCAATGCAGGTGCGCTCTGCCAGCAGGGCCGGGTTGTTCAATTGAAGGGTGTAGCCGACGCCGAATTCTTGGGGCCTGTGCCGCACGGTTTGCCCGTGAGCGCCGATGGCGACGATGTCTTGACGCCGGATGCCGCTGGCAGCGGCGTTGGTCAGCAGGCGTTCAATCACTTGGGCGTAGGTCTCAACCAACTGGTTTGCTGCTAGCGCGGCCCTATGCAGTTCATTCTCGCCGGGGGTGTTGAGGGCCAGCAGTTCGTCTTTGAAGCTGGCCTCAAACGGCAAACTGGCGGAGGCGAGAACAAGTGTGGGCGCATGCAAAGCAAAGTCGGCGATCACTCCATCCACGCCGTCAAGCGACGTGCCGGACATCAAACCGATGAAGTACTCAGGCATGCGTCAGTAAGCCGGGCGCGAAAAGCCCAGCGCCCATTTACTCAGCGCGACTCTGGCCAATGGAGTTGGCGACCTGCAGTTGCTGGCGCATCATGCCAGCCAGCTGCTTGAATGCCGGCATGCTCTTGGCCGAAAGGGGGACGCTTTCGCTTTGTTGTGCCAGCAAAATTGGGTCTTTTTGATGGCCGTTCACGCGAAATTCAAAATGCAAATGAGGGCCGGTAGCCCAGCCGGTGGAACCCACAGCGCCGATATTTTGACCTTGGCTGATGCGCTCGCCACGTTTCACATTGATGCGGCTCAAGTGCGCATACACGGTGGTGTGGCCGGCCTTGTGGTTGATGTAGATCACGTTGCCAAAGCCGTTTTGAACGCCAGCAAAGTCCACCACGCCGTCACCAATGCTGCGTACGGGAGTACCTGTCGGGGATGCGTAGTCAACACCAAGGTGGTTACGCCAAGTTTGCAAAATCGGGTGGAAACGCATTTTGAAACCGCTGCTGATGCGTGAAAATGCCACGGGCGATGCGAGGTAAGCCTTGCGCAGGCTCTGTCCATCCAGTGAGTAGTAAGCGCCTTTCGGGCCCTTGTTGTTGGCCACTTGGGCCGAATCGTTGAACCACATGGCCTGGAAGGTCTTGCCGTTGTTAACGAACTCCGTGCTCAGCACTTTGCCGGTTTTGATCGACTCACCGTCGGCTTCCAGCGTTTCGTAAAAAACGCTGAAGCGGTCGCCCTTTCTCAGGCTGCGCTGAAAGTCGATGTCGCCAGAAAAAATAGTGACCATCTGCGTCGCCACGGCGTCTGGAATGTTCGCGTCGTCAGTTGCTGCAAACAACGAGCTTTTGATGTTGCCGCTGGCCATGCGGGTGGAAATGGAATAAGGCGCCGATTCAATACGGGAAGTGAACGCCTTGCCATTGCGAGCGATCACCAAACGTTTGAATTGCGTGTCGTCTTCAGTCGCCCAGCGCATCGACAATTTGAGCAGGCGCTGGTCGTCAGTGGTTTCGGCTGTGACAGTTTTGCCGGCGCGCCCGATCAACAGCGAGCGTGCATTGCTGTCAATTCGCATAAAAGCAGCTGCCTCAGCGTCGTCGATGTTCAAGCGACGGAGCAGCGTTTCGGCGGTGTCCGAGCTGCGGGTGACTTCGGTGCGATACAGGTTGAATTGGTGATCTAGCAGCGCATCCACTTGGGATTGCCCAGGCAACGCTTGCACAACTTCCACAATTTCGTGGACGGGAAGATCTGCCGCATCAGGGGCGAGAGGGGCGACGCCAAAAGCGGTGACGCCGGTGCCTAACAACAAAACGGCTAGCGAGCCTGCAATGCGTTTGGGGTGTTTGACCAGCGTATCGAGCAGGCTTTGTTTGCCTAGCTGCACGATCGTCAGGACTCGGGAAAAACCGTCAATATTCAAAGCTAAAACTTCCAGCTAGGGAGCGCATCACAACCCGCTGGAAGGTAGAGACGGCAAAAAATTCAATGGGCATGCCCTGGGGCTGCGGCGACAATTCAAGGTTGCATCAGCAAGTTGCGCGCCAATCTAGAATTGGGATTGGTGCTGATCTCTCAAAACAAGCTGCGAATTATAGCTACCTCAGCGATGCGGACGATAACGAAAACCCTTATGAATCAATCGCTTTCCACAACTTTACCTTTGTCAGATGGCGTGCAGGCGGCGCTGGCCGTGTCTTTGCGCGGTTGCGAGGAGTTGATTCCGCAAACCGAATGGGCGAAGAAATTGACCCGTTCTGAGGCATCCGGCCAGCCTTTGCGCATCAAATTGGGGCTGGATCCGACCGCGCCTGACATCCACATCGGCCACACCGTGGTGCTCAATAAGATGCGCCAGTTGCAGGACTTGGGGCATCAGGTGATTTTTCTGATCGGTGACTTCACCAGCCTGATTGGCGATCCGTCTGGCCGCAACAACACGCGCCCGCCACTGACCACCGAGCAAATCAAGTCCAACGCTGAAACCTATTACCGCCAGGCCAGTTTGGTGTTGGACCCGGAAAAAACCGAGATCCGCTACAACAGCGAGTGGTGTTTGCCGCTGGGATCGATGGGCATGATCCAGCTGGCCGCCAAGTACACGGTGGCCCGCATGATGGAGCGCAATGACTTT
>CANFZL010000244.1 GCA_947451205.1 Comamonadaceae bacterium | reverse complement strand
GCTGAACGCGGCGGTTGAGGCTGCGCGGGCAGGGGAGTCGGGTCGCGGTTTTGCGGTGGTGGCCTCCGAGGTTCGCTCACTTGCGCAGCGCTCGGCGGATTCGGCCAAAGAAATTCGATTGCTGATCAGCACGTCATCAGACCAAGTGGACACCGGCGTGGCCCAAATCCGCAAAGCTGGCGACAAGCTGACGCAGGTGGTCGACGGTATTCGGGGCGTTGCTTCCAGCATGACTCAAATTTCCGTCTTGAGTGCCGAGCAAAGCACGGGCTTGTCTGAGATCACGGCGGCGGTTCATCAGCTGGACGAAATAACGCAACAGAATGCGGCGCTGGCCGAACGTGCGGTGAACCAAGCCGATGACTTGGAGCTGCGTGCCATGACACTGTCAGAGGCCGTCTCAGCCTTCAAGCTGCAGCAAGGTACAGCTGAGGAAGCCTTTGCCTTGGTGGCGCGGGCGGTGGCTTACCGCCGGCAGTGTTGCTCGCGTGAGGCTTATTTGCGCGATCTGACGCTGGCCGAAAAAATCTTTTTTGACCGCGACATGTACATTTTTGCGCTCGACCGAAACGGCGCGTACTTGGCCTTTGGTGGCAATCCCGCCAAAGTCGGAACCCGCGTGCAAGACATCTTCGGCATTGACGGCGCCGGCTTGATGGACGCCATCTTGTCTCAAGCCGACCACGAGCCAGGCTGGGTGTCTTATGACATCACCAACCCAAGTACGGGGCGCGTGCAAACCAAAATTTCCTTCGTGCAGCAGCTTGATGATGTGATCGTCGGCTGTGGTGTTTATAAAAATTTAGTGCTTGCCTGAGGCGCCTAGGTTCAGCTTGAATAGCCGCGTGTTCGGGCTGTACGCCGACAGCCAATGAAGCCGCTGGCTCATGTTGCAGTTAGACGCTTTCTTTAGAGTGACCTAAACACACAGATTCTGCAGATTTTTGCAGCGCTGCTCACTAGGGTTACGAATGGCTCACGGCGATACACCGCTACGGGTTTACCCCCCCCTCGGCGCTTCGGCTCGAAAAGAGGCGCCATTGATGGCCGCCCTGAAGGAGCGACTGATGAAGACTGACGCGCTGCATCTGGCGATTTACAACAGTGTCAACTTCTCCTACATCGCCACCGATGCGACGAGCTTGATCCAGATTTTCAATGTCGGGGCCGAGCACATGCTGGGCTACGCAGCCGCCGAGGTAGTGGGCAAAATGTTTCCCGGCGACATGGCTGACCCGCAGGAGTTGCTAGACCGCGCCAAGTATTTGAGTGAAGCGTTTGGCACCGAAATCACACCGGGTTTTGATTCTTTGGTCTACAAAGCTTCACGCGGTATTGAGGATATTTACGAGCTGAACTACGTCCGTAAAGACGGCAGCCGCTTGCCGGCGTTGTTATCGGTCACGGCGCTGCGCGATGACGCGGACGTGATCATTGGTTACCTGCTGATCGGGACCGATAACACCACGCGCAAAGCGCTTGAAGACGAGCGCGAAAAAGTCGCTCGGCGCTTGAGCGACTTGCAGATCTACACGCGTTCGCTGTTTGAGACCAGCGTTGACGCACTGACGATTGTCAGCGCCGACGGTTCCATCACCGACGTCAACGCGCAGATGGAAACACTGACGGGTTGCGGCCGGGATGAACTGATCGGCAGCCCTTTCATGCGTTACTTCACCGACTCGGAGCGGGCCCAAGCCGCCATCGAACGGGTGCTGAAAGAAAAGAAGCTGAGCAACTACGAGCTCACCGCCTGCGCCAAAGACGGGATAGAAACCGTGGTCTCCTGCAATACCTCTGTTTTTTATGACCACAAAGGCGAGCTGCAGGGCATCTTCGCTGCGGCGCGCGACATTTCTGAGCGCGTCAAGGCCGAAGAATCGATTCAGGCTGCCAGCGTCTTCAACATTGCCAGAGAAGGCATCATGATCACCGCTGCCGACGGCGCGATCATCAACGTCAACGACGCCTTTACCCACATCACCGGCTACAGCCGGGATGAGGTGTTGGGCAAAAATCCGCGCTTTCTCAATGCGGGTGTGCAGCCCCAAGCGTTCTACACGGCCTTGTTTCAAACCTTGGCGGAGCAAAGTCACTGGACCGGCGAACTCTGGGACCGGCACAAAAATGGCAGCCTCATCGCCCTGATGGAAACCATCGTCGCGGTGCGCGATACGCGGGGCAATATCAAACAGTATGTGGCCTTGTTCACCGACATCACGCGGCTCAAGGCGCACCAAGACCAGCTGCAGCACTTGGCCCAGTTTGACGGTTTGACCAATCTGCCGAACCGCGTTCTGCTGGCCGATCGCTTGGTCTCCGGCATGGCGCAGGTCAAGCGTCATGCTGGGGAATTGTTGGCGGTGGTGTTCATTGACTTGGACGCCTTCAAAACCGTCAACGACAACCACGGCCACCAAGTGGGCGACCAGTTGCTGATTGCGCTGGCGGAGCGCATGCAAAAAACGCTGCGTGTGGGCGACACACTGTCTCGAACTGGCGGTGACGAGTTCGTCGCCGTGTTGCTGGACTTGACGGATGTCGCGGCCAGCGTGCCGATGCTCACTCGGTTGCTCGCGGCGGTGTCGCAGCCGGTGCAGTTGGGCGACCTCACCCTGCAACTCACCGCCAGTTTAGGCATCACTTTTTACCCGCAAGACGAAGACGTGGATGCCGAACAATTGATCCGTCAAGCCGACCAAGCCATGTACCTAGCCAAGCAGAGCGGTAAGAACCGGTATCACATCTTTGACGCGGCGCAAGACCGCAGCGTGCGTGAGCATTACGAACATCTCAAACAGCTGCGGCGGGCGCTGAGCCAGAACGAGTTCGTGCTGTATTACCAGCCCAAGGTGAACATGCGCACCGGCCAGCTGATAGGCGCAGAGGCGCTGATCCGCTGGCAGCACCCGGAGCGTGGCTTGCTGTTGCCAATGGCTTTTTTACCCGCGATAGAAGACCATCCGCTGGCCATTGAGATTGGCGAGTGGGTGATCCATGCGGCGCTGACCCAGGCAACCTTTTGGCACACCATGGGACTGACAATTCCGGTCAGCGTCAACATCGGTGCCTGGCAGATCAAGCAGGCGAGTTTTGTGGACCGCGTGCGTGAGATTTTGGCGGCGTATCCCAGCATCCAACCGGGTGAGCTGCAGATGGAGGTGCTGGAAACCTGCGCGTTTGAAAATTTGAACCGCGTTTCCGATGTCATTGAGGCGTGTCGCCAGCTCGGCGTGAACTTTGCACTTGACGACTTTGGCACCGGTTATTCGTCGCTGACTTACCTGAAGCGCCTGCCGGTCACGTTGCTCAAAATTGACCAGAGCTTTGTTGCCAACATGCTGGACGACGCGGATGACTTGGCCATCTTGACCAGCGTGGTCGGCTTGGCCAGTGCCTTTCGGCGTCAAGTGATCGCCGAAGGCGTGGAGAGCTTGGCGCATGGCGAGATGTTGTTGAAGCTCGGTTGCGATTTAGCACAGGGCAACGGCATTGCACGGGCCATGCCGGCCGCCGACCTTCCCGGCTGGTTGGCCACTTGGCGGCCTTATCCGGCTTGGGCCGGCTTGGCGGTCGTGGACAGCCAAGACTTGCCCTTGCTCTTTGCCCGGGCCGAACACTTCGCCCGTGTGGAAGCTGTTGAAGAAATACTGCAGGGTGAACTCAAAGACTTGCCGCCATTGAATCACCAGCCCTGCCATTTTGGCGCGTGGTTGAAGGCTCAAAATAGGGTGAATCCTCAGCTGCAAACGGCCTTGCAAGAGATCGAGCCCTTGCACAAGAAGCTGCATGCGCTGGAGCAGTCCTTGTTGGACATCCACGCGCAGGGCCGGTACCAAGAAGCGCAGGCTAGGCTGGGTGAACTCCACGGCCTGCGCGACGCCTTGTGTGCCCAATTAAAGACCTTGGTGCCGGTCAGATCATCTG
>CANFZL010000243.1 GCA_947451205.1 Comamonadaceae bacterium | reverse complement strand
CTGTCTGTCGAGAGGACCACAGTGGCCATCCTTCCCTGGCTGGTGCCGCTGCTGGGCAGCCTGGTCATCATCACTTACATACCGTCCCTGGTGCTCTGGCTTCCCAATATGGTTTTCAAATAAATGACCCCCTTTATCCGCCTCCATGCCTCCGACGATGTCCTGATTGCCCGCGCCCAACTGGTGGGCGGTACAAGCATCGAAAACATCACCATCAAAGGCCTGATCCCCGCCGGCCACAAAGTGGCAATCCATCCGATGGCTGCTGGCGACCCAGTCAGGCGCTACAACCAAATCATCGGCTTTGCCAGCAAGGCGATTGCTGCTGGCGAGCATGTTCACAGCCATAACATGGACATGGGGCCCAACAAGGGTGACTTTGAACGCGACTACGCATTTGGCGCCGACGTCAAACCCGAGTCGGCACGACTTGAGGCCAGCTTCCTGGGGATCAAGCGCGAGGATGGTCGTGTCGCAACCCGCAATTACATCGGTATTTTGTCCAGCGTCAACTGTTCAGCCACCGCTGCGCGCGCCATTTCAGATCATTTCTCCCGTCACAGTCATCCGGCGGCACTCGCAGATTTTCCAAATGTCGATGGTGTGGTCGCGTTAACCCACGGCACAGGATGCGGCATGGATGGCGATGGCCTTGGCATGCAGTTATTAAGACGCACGCTGACGGGCTATGCCACGCACCCCAACTTTGCGGCGGTCCTGGTCGTCGGTCTTGGCTGTGAATCCAACCAGATCAACGCGTGGTTAGCCAACAGCAGCCTGCGGGAGGGCGATACGCTGCGCGTCTTCAATATTCAGGACACTGGCGGCACCAGCAAGACAGTCGCCAAGGGCATCGCACTGATCAATGACATGCTGCCCAAGGCCAATGCGGTCAAACGCGAACCCTGTAGCGCAGCGCACATCACGATAGGGCTGCAATGCGGCGGCTCCGACGGCTATTCCGGCATCAGTGCCAACCCAGCCTTGGGTGCTGCGGTCGACCTGCTGGTGGCCCACGGCGGCTCAGCCATTCTCAGCGAGACACCGGAAATTTATGGTGCAGAGCACTTGCTGACGCGCCGCGCAGTCAAACGCGAAGTCGGCGAAAAACTGATTGAACGCATCAAGTGGTGGGAGCAATACACCGCCATCAACCAAGGTGAAATGAACAACAACCCGTCACCGGGCAACAAGGCCGGCGGGTTGACCACCATCCTTGAAAAGTCACTGGGTGCGGTCGCCAAGGGGGGTACCAGCAATTTACAAGCGGTCTATGAATACGCCGAAAAGGTCACGGCGCACGGCTTTGTCTACATGGACACGCCTGGCTACGACCCGGTCAGCGCGACAGGTCAGGTCGCTGGCGGTGCCAACCTGATTTGCTTTACCACCGGTCGAGGCTCAGCCTACGGTTGCTCACCATCTCCATCGCTGAAGTTGTCCACCAACTCCGCCTTGTGGAGAAAACAAGAAGAAGACATGGACATTAATTGCGGCGAGATCATTGACGGAACCAGCAGCGTTGCCGAAATGGGGAAACGAATTTTCGACATGGTGCTGGCAACGGCATCCGGCGAGAAAAGTAAAAGTGAAGTGCATGGTTATGGGCAAAACGAGTTTGTGCCGTGGCAAGTCGGCGCCGTCATGTGACGTCCTCATTTAATCCTTAAAACTGTCGAGACGGAATCTCTGCCCCTCATGAACAAAAATCACCGAGCCGACGATTTACGCTCAAACGTGGCGGCTGTTTTGAGGGCCGCTGGTAGCTCTCAAGAAGAAGCCACCACGGTTGCTGAAAATTTAGTAGAAGCCAACCTGCGTGGCCATGACTCGCATGGCGTCGGCATGTTGCCGCGTTATGTAGAGGCTGTTCTAGAGGGCGGGCTCAAACCCAACAGCAACGTCACTGTCAGAATGGACACGGGCACACTCCTCAACCTCGACGGCCAACGCGGGTACGGTCAGGTGATCGGTGAGCAGGCCATGAGATTGGGCATCGAGCGAGCCCAGCAGCACGGCAGCTGCATCATGACGTTGGGCAACACCCACCACTTAGGCCGCATCGGTCACTTCGCAGAAATGGCCGTCGCGAAGGGCCTAGTCTCACTGCATTTTGTCAACGTATTGTCGCGCCCAGTTGTCGCGCCCTTTGGAGGTGCCGACGGGCGTTACGGCACGAACCCCTGTTGCATTGGGATACCGCTGGTCGGACGCCCTCCTTTCCTGCTCGACTTCGCCACCAGTCGGGTGGCACAAGGGAAGATGCGAGTCGCCTACAACGAAGGTCGGCAAATACCGCCGGGCACCTTGATTGACGAACTCGGCCGGCCCACAACCGATCCGGCCGTTGTGGTGGTTCCTCAGAGCAATGGTTTGTTTGGTGCCTTGATGGCTTTTGGTGAACATAAAGGCTACGGCTTAGCGGTCGCATGCGAGTTATTGGGCGGCGCGCTGACGGGCGGCGGCACATGGCACAAACCCACAGACCCCAGCGTTCGCACCGTGCTCAACGGCATGCTAACCATCTTGATTGACCCCACCAAACTCGGCACAGAAGTCGCGTTTGAACAAGAAGCCCTGGCCTTCATCGATTGGTTACGGGCAGGACCGCCTGGGGCCGGCTTCGAAGGGGTACAGATCGCGGGCGATCCAGAAAGATCGACGCGCGCAAAACGTGTCATTGACGGCGTTCATATTGATGATCAAACATGGCGAGAAATCGTTAGTGCAGGACACAAAGTCAACATCGAAATGCCAAACAAGTGAGACAAATTCTTCACGGCTTGGGTGGAGCCAAGGGTAGATGCTAATGAAATATTGATTTTGCAATGGTAAAAATGTTCAGTTTCATTCAAACGTACTTTTTCAGGTGACTATGGCTGCAGTACAGATCAAAAATGTCGAAAAATATTTCGGCGAAACGCACGTTATTCGCGGCGTAGACATTGACATCGAGGACGGACAATTCACAGTCCTAGTCGGTCCTTCAGGGTGCGGAAAATCAACGCTGTTGCGAATGATTGCCGGCCTTGAGGAAATTGGCTCTGGCGACATATTCATCAGCGGGAAACGTGTGAACAACATGATGCCCAAAGAACGGGACATCGCGATGGTGTTTCAGAATTACGCGCTCTATCCACATATGACGGTGCGCGACAACATGGCGTTCAGCCTGATGCTCGCTAGGCAGCCCAAATCCGTGGCGGATGAACGGGTGATGAAGGCCGCCAACATCTTGGGCCTCGTTGATCTTCTAGACCGTTTCCCGCGCCAGCTGTCGGGCGGGCAAAGACAGCGTGTCGCTATGGGGCGTTGCATCGTGCGCGACCCGCAGGTATTCCTCTTCGATGAGCCCTTGTCCAACTTGGACGCCAAGCTTCGGGTTCAAATGCGGACCGAGATCAAAGAGCTGCATCAACGGCTGAAAACCACCTCAGTCTATGTCACGCACGACCAAATTGAGGCGATGACCATGGCCGACAAAATTGTGGTGATGCGGGATGGTCTGGTTGAGCAGACGGGGACACCCTTAGAGCTGTATGACTATCCGGCCAATCAATTTGTAGCGGGCTTCATCGGCTCCCCGTCAATGAATTTTCTGCCTGGCGTGCTGCGGCATAGCGGCGGCACTACGACGGTCGAGCTTGCTGGTGGACTTCGCATTCCAGCCCCCATTCAAGCCGGTGGTCAAGATGGCCAAAGCGTGGTTTACGGCACACGTCCAGAGCACATGGAACTGACCGACTCAAGCCATGGCGTGGCCACTGAAGTCATCGTCGTTGAACCCACAGGGGCCGACACGCAGATCTTCAGCAAGATTGCAGGCGTCGAAGTCACCAGTGTATTTCGGGAGCGTCACACCTTCCGGCCAGGTGAAACCATTCACCTCAAACCCGATCCTGCTCGCGCCCATTTGTTCGATGCCACCAGCGGCAAGCG
>CANFZL010000242.1 GCA_947451205.1 Comamonadaceae bacterium | reverse complement strand
CAACCGTGAACGCACCGGCGTGTTGTTCCGCGCCGCTGGCTATGAAGCGCCCAGCGCCAGCGTGTTGGCACAAATCGAAGCTGCACTCGGCCTGACTGGCGCCGATGCATTGCGCTATGCCGACCCCAAAAAAGGCCAGCACCGCACGGTCAGGCTGGTGCGTCTGGGCGAGCAAGTCGAACTCACCGGCTTTGTGCTGGCCGGCGACACCAGCGCCGAAGCGTGGATCAAGACACTGCTGTTGGAAGAATTGCCAGCGCAAGCCTACGGTCGCCAACTTCTACTGCCGGGCGCCAAAGCGCCGGTGGCTGTGCAGACACGCGGCAAGCCGGTTTGCACCTGCTTCAACGTCACCGATGTCGCCATTGAAGAGCAGTTGGCCTCGATTCACGAAGATGCCGGCGGCGCCGCCGATTTGATGCGCGACGAACAACGCTTGTTGGCACTACAAGGCACCCTGAAGTGCGGCACCAACTGCGGCTCCTGCGTGCCAGAACTCAAGCGTTTGGTGCGCTCAGCGCGTCCAGTGCTTTCCGTGAATATATGATTTTCAATGCGGATCTACGACGAAACTCACCCGTCATGGCGTGCGCAGCGCTTATCCTGCGCCCCGTCATGGCGAGCGCAGCGCGGCCATCCATGCCTGCGAATTCGGGCTCCTGGACTGCCACGCTGCGCTCGCAGTGACGGACGTTTTTTCTCTCGCAGTGCCGGGGCGCCCTAGGCCAAGCTGGCCACATTAGTTCATAACTGAAAGTTATCAACCTTCGCCGACAATCGCTGCTTATGGGTATCAGTCACTACATCAAGGAAATTGGCCGCGGCAAAGATGGTGCGCGCTCGCTCAGCCGTGAACAGGCTGCAGACTTGCTCGGCCAAGTGCTGGACGGTACAGTGACCGACCTCGAAGTCGGTGCCTTTTGTCTTGCCATGCGCATCAAGGGCGAGACACCGCAAGAAATGGCCGGTTTTTTAGATGCAGCACATGCGCGCTTGCAACGCTTTCCGGCGCTGACGAACAGCACCGCCTGCACCGTCGTTTTGCCCAGCTACAACGGCGCCCGAAAGTTGCCAGTCCTGACGCCCCTGCTGGCCTTGCTGCTGGCCCGCGAAGGCTTGGCCGTGCTGGTGCATGGCACGGCGACCGAATCAACACGGGTCTTGAGCTCAGACGTGCTGCTTGCGCTGAATATTCCCGCGTTGACGGCGGTGGCACCGATCCAAGCCGGTAGCGTTGTCTTTGCCCCAACCGAGCTATTGAGTCCCGGTCTGAAACGCCTGCTTGATGTGCGGCGTCTGGTCGGTTTGCGCAACCCAGCGCACAGCTTGGTCAAGCTCATGAACCCCTGCCTTGGCAAGGCGCTGGTGGTGAGCAGCTACACGCACCCCGAATACGCTGTCTCGATGGCGCAGACCTTGGCCTTGATGCAGGCCAACGCCTTGCTGCTGCGCGGCACGGAAGGCGAAGTCGTTGCCGATGCGCGCCGCACGCCGCCAATGGATGGCTATCTGCAGGGCCAACGGATTGAGTTGCAGCAAGCCCAAGCCGGCACGCTCGCCAGCTTGCCGAACCTGCCAAAAGCCATTGATGCGGCCAGCACAGCGGCGTATATTGCGTCGATTCTGTCCGGGGCAGAACCTGTTCCAGCTCCAATCAAGCGGCAGGTGGAACACATCTTGCATCTGACATCGCAACTATGAACAGCGACAACACTTCCTTCAAAAATGCCCGCGGCCAATGCACGCTGGTCGGCGCCGGCCCTGGCGACCCCGAACTCCTCACCATCAAAGCGCTGAAAGCCATTCAAGCTGCCACCGTGCTGCTGGTGGATGACTTGGTCAGCGACGAGATCGTCGCCTTTGCGCCCGCCACAGCCCGCATCGTCTATGTCGGTAAGCGCGGCGGTTGCAAATCCACACCGCAAGCCTTCATCGAAAAACTCATGATCATGGCGGCCCTTGAAGGTGAAAACGTGGTGCGCCTCAAAGGCGGTGACCCCTTCATCTTTGGCCGTGGCGGCGAAGAGCTTGAGCACCTGCAAGCCGCCGGTATTCAGGTCAAAGTCATCAACGGCATCACCGCTGGCTTGGCCGCCGTGACCAGCCTCGGCGTGCCACTGACGCACCGACAACATGCGCACGGCGTAGTGTTTGTCACCGGCCACGCCAAACCCGGCGACGCCGGCACCGACTGGCAAGCCTTGGCAGCCACCGCGCACAGCGCCCGCCTCACCTTGGTGATTTACATGGGCGTGAGTGGTGCAAGCCGCATTCAAGACGAGCTGTTGACCGGCTTGCCGGCAAGCACACCAGTGGTGGTGATTCAAAACGCCTCACTGGCCACGCAGCGCCACATCAGCACCACGCTGGGCAACTTGGCTCAGGCCATCAAAAACAACAGCATGGCCAGCCCCTCGGTCATCGTGGTTGGCGACGTGGTCGGCGCCTTGGCGCTGGCAGCAGCGCATCCTGAGTCGACCTTGATCGACACTATTCGGGCAGCCTGACACCCGCGTGAGCATCGGGGAGCCATACACTCCCCGCATGCATTCATTTGACGTTGTGATCATTGGCGCTGGCGCAGCCGGCCTTTTTTGTGCGGGCGTGGCCGGCCAGCTGGGTTTGAAAGTTTTGGTCTTGGACCACAGCGAGAAAGTCGCGGAGAAAATCCGCATCTCGGGCGGCGGCCGCTGCAACTTCACCAACCGCGACGCTACCCCGGCGCAGTTCTTGAGCGAGAACCCGCACTTTTGCCGCTCTGCCTTGTCGCGCTACACGCCGCAAGACTTCATTGAACTGCTGCAAAAGCACCAAGTCCCGTTTCATGAAAAGCACAAAGGCCAGCTGTTTTGCGACCGCTCGGCCGAAGACATCATCAACTTACTGCTGGCGGAATGTGCCGCTGGCGGCGTCGAACGCTGGCAGCCTTGCAGCGTCAAAAGCGTTAAAAGCGTTAAAAGCGCAGCGACTGGCAACGCAAGCTCTAGTAGTGGCTACCAAATAGACAGCGACCGCGGGCTAATAAACGCTGCGCAAGTGGTGATTGCCACTGGCGGTCTGTCGATCCCGAAGATCGGCGCAACCGATTTCGGTTACCGCATCGCCAGCCAATTTGGCCTGCGTTTGGTCGAGCCTCGCGCCGCCTTGGTGCCGCTGACATTTGACGGCGCAGGCTGGGCCCCGTATGCGCAGTTGGCCGGCTTGGCGCTGCCGGTGCAGATCGAAACCAGCCCCGCTGACGCCACACCCAAGCAACGCAAAAAATCAGTCGTCTTCACGGAAGACTTGCTGTTCACCCACCGCGGTTTGAGCGGTCCGGCCGTGTTGCAAATCTCCAGCTTCTGGCGTGAAGGTCAACCAGTGCGCATCAACTTGGCGCCCGGCACCGACCTCAACGCCACACTGCTGAAAGCCAAAAGCCAGTCACGCAAGCTGATCGCCAACGAACTTGGCGCGCTGGTGCCAAGCCGGCTCGCTGACGCGTGGGTCGGCGACGACCCGGCCCTGCAGCGGCCCATCAGCGACGCGCCTGACAAAGCCCTGCAAACACTCGCCTCGCGCTTAGCCGACTGGCAACTGACACCCACTGGCACCGAAGGCTATAAAAAAGCCGAGGTCACCACCGGCGGCGTCGACACCCGCGACCTGTCCTCGCAAAGCATGGAATCAACCCAGCCCGGCCTTTATTTCATTGGAGAAGTTGTCGATGTCACCGGCTGGCTAGGCGGCTACAACTTTCAATGGGCTTGGGCTTCAGGCTTTGCCTGCGCGCAGGCGATGGCAGTGAAAAAGGCTGAATTGACGGGCTCAATCAGCCCTTAAAACAAGCCTAAAAGCAGCCATAATCAGTGCTCTTTTATCTCCTGCCAAGCGATCAAAGCCAGAAGCTCCATTTCTCTGGCTATAATCCAAGGCTTTGCTAGCAAACCCGCGCCTGACCTGAT
>CANFZL010000241.1 GCA_947451205.1 Comamonadaceae bacterium | reverse complement strand
ACCTTTGGTGATGCCGATGGTGAACATGATGAAAAAGCTGTAGAGGCCTGTTTTCTCGACGATCACACCGTGCTCGGCCAAAAACTTGGTGACGATGCTGGCGGGAATACCAGTCTTGGCGAACTTTCCGTTGAGGTCCATGCCGGGCGTGACGATGGTCGACTTGATCGGGTCCAGCATGTTGAAGCCGGTCGCCATCTGGCCAAAACCATGCCAGTTGTTGGCGCCATTTTTAGCCGTCTTGGCGCTGCGTGACTCGCCCTTGATGATCCAGTCTTTGGCTTCGCCAATGCCTTCCTCGACCAGCTTGTCTGGCCCCCAGACTTTGAACCACCAATCGGCACCGTATTCTTCGTCAATCTTGCGCATGGCACGCCTGAAATCCAGCGATTCGGCGATGCTTTCTTCGACCAAGGCGGTGCCGCCGGGCGGCTCCATCATGGCCGCAGCCACGTCGCAGCTGGCAATGATGCTGTACTGCGGCGAGGTCGAGGTGTGCATCAGGTAAGCCTCATTGAAGAGGTGCCTGTCGAGCTTGGTTGTTTGCGAGTCTTGCACCAGCACGTGGCTGGCCTGACTGATACCGGCCAGCAGTTTGTGGATCGACTGCGTTGAATAGACCACCGCTTCTTTAGGACGCACGCGATTTTTCCCCATCGCGTGGTAAGTGCCGTAGAACGGGTGAAACGCTGCGTGCGGCAGCCAAGCTTCGTCAAAATGCAAGTTGGGGATGTAACCGTCCAACATGCCCTTGATGGTCTCTGTGTTGTACAGAACGCCGTCATAAGTTGATTGGGTCAAGGTCAGCACGCGCGGTTTGACCTTGCTGGCGTCAACACCCTTGAGCAGCGGATTCGCAGCGATTTTGGCGCGAATCGCCTCGGGTTCAAACTCGCTTTGTGGAATCGGGCCAATGATGCCGAAGTGATTGCGCGTCGGCTTCAAAAACACCGGAATCGCGCCGGTCATGATGATCGCGTGCAAGATCGACTTGTGGCAGTTGCGATCCACAACAACGACGTCGCCCGGCGCTACGGTGTGATGCCAAACAATCTTGTTGCTGGTCGAAGTGCCATTGGTGACAAAGAAACAGTGATCGGCATTGAAGATGCGCGCTGCATTGCGCTCACTGGCACCAATGGCACCATCATGGTCCAGCAACTGACCGAGCTCTTCAACCGCATTGCAAACGTCAGCGCGCAGCATGTTCTCACCGAAGAACTGGTGGAACATCTGGCCCACCGGGCTTTTCAAAAATGCCACGCCACCCGAGTGACCCGGGCAATGCCAGGAGTAAGAACCGTCTTCGGCGTAGTCCAACAAAGCTTTGAAAAACGGCGGCTGTACCCCCTCCAGATAGCTCTTGGCTTCGCGAATGATGTGGCGCGCGACGAACTCAGGCGTGTCTTCAAACATGTGAATAAAGCCGTGCAGCTCGCGCAAGATGTCGTTTGGAATGTGGCGCGAGGTTTTGGTCTCGCCATACACATAGATGGGCACATCCAGATTCTTGCGGCGCACTTCAGCGATGAAATTCCGAAGATTCAACACCGCTGGATCGAGATCAGGGCCGGGGGTGAACTCTTCGTCGTCAATCGACAAGATAAAGGCACTGGCACGGCTCTGCTGCTGCGCAAACTGCGACAAGTCGCCATAGCTGGTCACACCCAGAATTTCAAAGCCTTCGGTTTCAATAGCTTGTGCCAGCGCGCGAATCCCCAGACCAGAGGTGTTTTCAGAGCGAAAGTCTTCGTCAATGATGACGATGGGAAAGCGAAATTTCATGGTGTGAGCGGGGCTGAATGCCTGATCCGAAAATTGCGATGACGATTAAAAAGGCAAAGTGTACGGAAATAATGCCCCGCCCTTATGACAAGCTTCACTTTTGCTTCAAAATAAGATTCAACTTAAAAGGAGATGCCATGGCAGCTGCAACCATTTGGTGGCTACTCGCGGGCGGTGCAGTGGTTGCGGAACTTCTCACTGGCACTTTTTTCCTGCTGATGATCAGCTCTGCAATGGCCGCCGGGGCATTGGCCGCCCATGTTGGCTTTGATATCGTCGTGCAATTACTGGTTGCCGCGGTCGTTGGCGGGGGCGCAGTCGTGGCTTGGTACTTTGTCAAAAAACGGCGCAAAGCAGCATTACCCAAAGACAGCAATCCAGCGCTGAACCTCGACATTGGCGAAACCGTGATGGTTTACGGCTGGAACCCCGATGGCACAGCCAGCGTCAAATACCGCGGTGCTAACTGGACAGCAATCCGCCGGGCTGGTGCCTCAGAAAATATTGGCGCACATCGAATAATAGAGGTTATTGGTACTCGTTTAATCGTTGAAAAAAGCCCGTAACTTGTAATTTTATTGAACTTTATGGTTTACTTACTGTCTGATATTGTCCTCGCAACTTTTCCACTTGTCAGTCAGCCAACGTCATTGGCAGCTTCTTTAGATTACTTAGAAAGATCCCATGGAAATTGCAATCGTCATCGCGGTTATCGCGTTCATTTTTATCACTCGCTCCATCAAGGTGGTGCCCCAGCAAAACTCTTGGGTGGTTGAACGACTGGGTAAATTCCAAATAGCGCTCACGCCCGGGCTTAACTTTTTGGTGCCCTTCATTGACAGGGTGGCCTACAAGCACAGTCTGAAAGAAATCCCGTTGGATGTGCCTAGCCAGATCTGCATCACCAAAGACAACACGCAACTTCAAGTTGACGGGATTCTGTACTTTCAAGTCACTGACCCGATCCGTGCCAGCTATGGCTCGTCTAACTACATCATGGCCGTCACCCAGCTGGCGCAAACTTCGCTGCGAAGCGTTATCGGCAAGCTAGAACTCGACAAAACTTTTGAAGAACGCAACATCATCAATGCCCAAGTGGTGGCCGCGATTGACGAAGCTGCCTTGAACTGGGGGGTGAAAGTTCTGCGCTACGAGATCAAAGACTTGACCCCACCGAAAGAAATTTTGCTGGCCATGCAGTCACAGATCACCGCCGAACGGGAAAAGCGCGCCTTGATTGCTGCTTCTGAAGGTCGCCGCCAAGAGCAAATCAACATCGCCACTGGCGAACGCGAGGCATTCATTGCCCGCTCTGAAGGCGCCAAACTTGCTGCCATCAACAATGCCCAGGGTGAGGCGGGTGCTATCACGGCGGTGGCCGATGCAACCGCCCTGGCCATTGAGCGCGTCGCAGCAGCTATCCGTCAGCCGGGTGGCGAACTGGCTGTGCAACTCAAAGTCGCCGAACAAGCTGTCGTCGCCTATTCAAAAGTTGCCAGCCAAGCCAAGACCACTCTGATCGTGCCAAGTAACATGACCGAAGTTTCTAGCCTGATCACCTCGGCCATGACCATGCTGCAAGTCAATAAGGCCCCACAATAAGCGAATGACTATTTTGAACGTGTTGGGTACGCCCTTGGTGCCCTGCTCTTACGATCCTTTGACCGGCTATTTTCGTGACGGCTGTTGCGAGACCGACGAAACAGACGCTGGTTCACACCTCGTCTGCGCCAGAATGACGCAAGCCTTTTTGGACTTTTCGCTTTCTCGCGGCAACGACTTGGTCACGCCCAAGCCTCAGTGGCGCTTCGCCGGCCTCAAGGCTGGCGACCGCTGGTGTCTGTGCCTCAATCGCTGGAAAGAAGCCCTGGCAGCCGGCGTTGCACCGCCGGTCATCTTGGAAAGCACGCATGCTTACGCTTGCCATGTCGTGAGCTTTGAAGTTCTTGAAAGTCACGCGTTCAAAGGTGAGCATCAATGAATGAGTTCGAGGCCTTAAACCACTGTAACGGAGCCACTTCCACTGCTATAATGTGAGGCTTCGCGGAAGGGTGGATGAGCGGTTTAAGTCATACGCCTGGAAAGCGTACGTGGGGTTATACCCACCGCGGGTTCGAATCCCGCCTCTTCCGCCAGAGTATTTAAGCCCTTATAAGTCTTTGATTTATAAGGGCTTTTTGCTTT
>CANFZL010000240.1 GCA_947451205.1 Comamonadaceae bacterium | reverse complement strand
GCGATGAGGGCTTGCAGCGTGGTGCGGATGTCGTTGAACTGAATCTCTTGCGCGTGCAGGCTGCGGCCACTGGTTTGAATGTGGTATTTGAGCTTTTGGCTGCGCTCATTGGCACCGTATTTTTCCTTCATGGCGACGGCCCAGATGCGGCGCGCGACCCGACCCATCACGGTGTATTCAGCGTCCATGCCGTTGCTGAAGAAGAAGCTCAGGTTGGGTGCAAAGTCATCGATGTGCATGCCGCGTGCCAAGTACGCTTCGACAAAGGTGAAGCCGTTGCTGAGCGTGAAAGCCAGTTGGCTTATTGGGTTGGCACCGGCTTCGGCAATGTGGTAACCGCTGATCGACACGCTGTAGAAGTTGCGCACCTTGTGGTGCACAAAATACTCGGCGATGTCGCCCATCACCTTGAGTGAAAACTCGGTTGAAAAGATGCAGGTGTTTTGCCCTTGGTCTTCTTTCAAGATGTCGGCCTGCACTGTGCCGCGCACATTTTCTTGCACCCATTCGCGGATTTTGGCGGTCTCGGTGTCGGTCGGGTCGCGGCCGTTGTCGAGTTTGAATTTGTCTACATTTTGGTCGATCGCGGTGTTCATGAACATCGCCAAAATGCTGGGCGCCGGGCCGTTGATGGTCATGCTCACGCTAGTAGCCGGGTGGCACAAATCAAAGCCGCTGTAGAGCACTTTCATGTCGTCCAGCGTGGCGATACTGACGCCCGAGTTGCCGACCTTGCCGTAGATGTCGGGCCGCACATCGGGATCATTGCCGTAGAGCGTGACCGAGTCAAAGGCGGTGCTCAGGCGCTTGGCCGGCATGCCTTCGCTGAGGAGTTTGAAGCGGGTGTTGGTGCGAAAGGCGTCGCCTTCACCGGCGAACATGCGGGTCGGGTCTTCGCCCTCGCGTTTGAAGGCGAAGGTGCCGGCGGTGTAGGGGTAGCTGCCGGGCACGTTGTCGAGCATCAGCCACTTCAAAACTTCGCCGTGGTCTGCGTACTTGGGCAGCGCAACTTTGCGGATGGTCGTGCCGCTCAAGGTCTTGGTGGTGAGCGCCGTGCGGATTTCTTTGTCGCGGATTTTCACCACGTACTCGTCGCCGGCGTAGGCGGCTTGCATGTCCGGCCATTGGCCCAACAAATGCCGCGCATCGGCGTCCATGCGCGCTTTGCGGTGGCCGGCCAAGTCGAGCACGGCTTCGGCAGCTGGCGCACGGCCGGGCTTGTCGATTTTGAGCATGGCGGCGGCGGCTTGGAGTTGCTGCACTTCACGCGCCAGTTGTGACTGCGCCAGCGCGCGCTTTTTGTAGCCGCGCACGGTGTCGCTGATCTCCGCCAGGTAACGGGTGCGGGCCGCCGGCACCACCGGTGTTTGGTTGGTGCTGTGGCGCACCGACACCGGGGGCAGAATCCCGTCCTTCAATGTCAGGCCCAAAGACTGCAGTCGCGGTTTCAGGGCTTGGTACAGCGCCGTCACGCCGTCGTCATTGAAGCGCGCGGCCATGGTGCCAAAGACCGGCATTTGCTCAGTCGGTGTGGTCCAGGCTTCTTGGTTGCGCTGCACTTGCTTGGCGACATCGCGCAGGGCGTCGAGCGAGCCCTTGCGGTCAAACTTGTTGATGGCGACGAACTCGGCAAAGTCCAGCATGTCGATTTTTTCAAGCTGACTGGCCGCACCAAACTCGGGCGTCATCACGTACATCGGCACGTTCACATGCGGGACGATGGCGGCGTCACCCTGACCAATGCCTGAGGTCTCGACCACGATGACATCGAACCCAGCGACCTTGCACGCGGCGATCACATCAGGCAAGGCCTTGCTGATTTCGGAGCCGAAATCACGCGTGGCCAAGCTGCGCATGAAGACGCGTTGGCCTGAGTCCTTGCTCTGTGCGTTGGTTTTCCACGGGCTGATGGCGTTCATTCGAATCCGGTCACCCAACAAGGCGCCGCCACTTTTACGCCGGCTCGGATCAATGCTGATGACCGCGATGCGCAGGCTGTCGCCTTGGTCCAGCCGCAGGCGACGGATCAACTCATCGGTGAGAGAGGACTTGCCTGCGCCGCCGGTGCCGGTGATGCCCAACACTGGTACTTGGCAGCTGGCAGCTTGCTGCCGAATTTGATTGACCAAAGAGGCGTTAGCCTTGTCGTTTTCGAGTGCCGTGATGAGCTGCGCCAAGGCCCGCCAGTTCATCTCGCCGTGGCCCTGAATGGCTTTGAATTCTTGGGGCGCAAAGCCTGTCAGGTCTTTGTCGCAGCGCATGACCATCTCGCCGATCATGCCGGCCAGACCCATTCTTTGGCCGTCTTCCGGGCTGAAAATATGCGTCACGCCATAGGCATGGAGCTCGCGAATCTCTGGCGGCACGATGACACCGCCACCGCCGCCAAAGACTTGAATATGCTCGCCGCCCCGGCTTTTCAGCAAGTCGACCATGTACTTGAAGTACTCGACGTGGCCGCCTTGGTAAGAGCTGATGGCGATGCCTTGCGCGTCTTCTTGCAGGGCAGCGGTGACGACTTCGTCCACGCTGCGGTTGTGGCCCAGATGAATCACCTCGGCACCCATGCCTTGCAGGATGCGCCGCATGATGTTGATGGCTGCGTCATGGCCGTCAAACAGCGAGGCTGCGGTGACAAAGCGCACCTTGTGCGTGGGGCGGTAACTGGCCAGGGCTTGGTAGTCGGCGTAAAGGTCGGTCATTTCGTTGTCTCCGGGAAGGTCGTCATGGAAGCCTGCAGGCGCTGGCTAAGTTGACGTTAACGTCAACGTCAAACGCGATATTAGCGGCTTTCCAGGGCCAAACGAAAAAGGGGCGCTTGCGCGCCCCTGAAAAAATAATGTAGCAGGCGCTGTGCTTATTTGTAAAGCAGCTCTGGCAGCCACATGCCGATGGCAGGGAACTGATACAGCATCACGATGGCCAAAATCTGGATGCCCATGAACGGCAGCATGCCCAGGAAAATCTGGTTCAAGGTCACGTGTTTGGGGGCAACCCCTTTCAGGTAAAACGCAGCCATGGCCACCGGAGGGCTCAGGAATGCGGTCTGCAAATTGAGTGCCACCAGCAAGCCAAAGAACAAGGGATCAACCCCGAAATTTTCCAGCAGCGGGATGAAGATGGGCATGAAAATCACGATGATTTCAGTCCATTCGAGTGGCCAACCCAGCAGAAAAATAATCACTTGGCTCATGATCAAAAATTGCGTCGTGGTGAGGTCCATGCTGAGGACCCATTCTTCCACCAGGTTCTGGCCGCCGAGCAGCGCAAACGCAGCTGAAAAAATCGCCGACCCGACGAACAGCCAACACACCATGGCCGAGGTTTTGGCGGTCAAAAATACCGCTTCTTGCAAGACCCGCATGGTTAAGCGCCTGTAGGCCGCAGCCAGCACAAAGCCACCCAGTGCGCCCATGGCGGCCGCTTCAGTGGGCGTCGCCAGCCCCATCACGATCGAACCCAACACTGAAATGATCAACACCATCAGAGGGAAGAACGACGTCAAGAGCATCTTGAAGATTTCCAGCCGCGCAAAACTCAGGAACAGATAGAACAGCGAAACCAGCGCACCCAGAATGGCAAAGCAGACCCACCACCAAGTCGGTGCGTCGCGGGTGGTGGCTGTTTCTGGCTGGGCTGGCGCTGCAGGTGCTGCGCTGGCAACGCTGGCAGTGACAGCGGCTGGAATGGACTGCTCTGCGCCAGGTGGCTCTTGCACGCTGGAAGACGGCGGTACTTGCAGCGCATCGTCGCTCATGGGCGGTGCTTGCAAGCCGCCGCTGTCCTCTTCGGAGCTGCTGTCGTAACTGTATGAGCCTATCGGCTGAATGTCGTAGACCGGGATCGCGTCCACCGTGGTGACTGAGCGAAAGCTGCTGACAAGGATGATCAGAAAAATCAGGCCAGGCAAGACCACGATGCTGAGCTGTCGCAAGATATGGCTCAGCGGAACCTCAGCATTGCGGCTGCCTTTGAGTGC
>CANFZL010000239.1 GCA_947451205.1 Comamonadaceae bacterium | reverse complement strand
GCATCCGAATTACATTTTTTTATACGGAGAGTGCTCATGGCACGCGTCTGTCAGGTTACGGGCAAAGGCCCGATGGTGGGAAACAACGTTTCTCACGCTAACAACAAAACCAAACGTCGGTTCTTGCCTAATCTGCAATACCGTCGTTTCTGGGTCGAGACTGAGAACCGTTGGGTGCGTTTGCGCGTCACCAGCGCTGGCTTGCGTCTCGTTGATAAGCTGGGTATCGATGCGGTCTTGGTTGACCTTCGTGCCCGCGGTGAAATCTAAGGAGAATCATCATGGCTAAAGGCGCACGCGAAAAAATCAAGTTGGAATCAACTGCCGGCACGGGTCATTTCTACACGACCACCAAAAACAAGAAAACCACGCCCGACAAAATGCTGATCATGAAATTTGATCCTAAGGCACGTAAGCACGTGGAATACAAAGAAATCAAACTGAAGTAATTCAGTGCGTTTCTGATGCTCAAGCATCGACCGAAGAACCCGCCCTTCCCGGCGGGTTTTTTTATGGGTGATCGGTATTCGTTATACCGACGTCTTTGCAGATGGAGCGAAGAGGCCTGGTGGCGTACTGCAGCTGAGTGCAGAGGTCTGGCTTGAGGTTGCTGCCTCATACTGGGGTACCAGAAATCGACCCCATCCCCAAGTCAAACCTCTGTAGCGCGGCATTGCCAAAAGGCATGATCAGGAACCAACGCGAGTCCCTGCATTTAATCCTCCAAGAGTCACCACGGACTCACCGCTGAAGCCTTGGCCCGGGGGTCGATTTCTGGTACCCCAGCATGAGAGCTCCGGGCCAAGCCTTCAGCGGTGCGCAGCAAACAAGTAAACCTCCCCATACAAACGCCCACAAAAAAGCCGCTCAAAGGAGCGGCTTTTAATGAACAAAGACAGACGTCAAGCAGACAATCAGGCCCGAGCCGAGCGCAGCTTGAAAGAGAACTCCTTCAAAGCCGCAATGCCGCTGTCCTCAGCCCGATGACACCAAGCCTGCAAATCCACTGCCAATTGCTCACGTGACGTCGATGTGCTCAGCCACATGTGGCGAAGCTCTTCACGCATCGTGACCATTTTGTCTAGCACCGGATGCTCTGCACGAACCTGAGCCAATTGCGGGCGGGCCTCTGCTGGCACCTTGTCGTCATCGCGGTGCAACCAGCGGTTGGCCAGTTTGAGTGCCGAAACATCTGCTTGACGAGCCTTCAAGGCTTTGATCTCAGCTTTGCCAGCGCGACGCAGTTCACGGGCAAAACGCGCCATGACTTCGTAGCGATGAGCGATCAGCGCTTCCAACGTCTTTTCGTCAGCCACAGGGCGAATGCTGCCATGCTGAAGCTTAGGCGGAACCTTTTTGACACTGGCCAAGCCAACGCTCTTCAAAATGGTGATGTACATCCAGCCAATGTCAAACTCATAAGGCTTGATCGACAGCTTGGCAGAGGTTGGATAAGTGTGATGGTTGTTGTGCAACTCTTCACCGGCAATGATGATGCCCCACGGTGAAATGTTGGTGCTCGCGTCTTGCGCCTCAAAATTGCGGTAGCCCCAATAGTGCGCTGCACCGTTGATGATGCCGGCCGCCATGATCGGTGTCCACGCCATTTGCAGAGCCCAGACAGCCAAACCACCCGCACCAAACAGTGCCAAGTCAATGATCATCATCAAGCCAACGCCTTGCCAAGAAAAGCGCGTGTACAAATTGCGCTCGATCCAGTCATTGGGCGTACCGTGACCGAAACGGGCCATGGTTTCCAAGTTCTTGGATTCTTTGCGGTAGAGCTCAGCGCCCTGTGTCAGTACTTTCTTGATACCGTGAACGTGCGGGCTGTGTGGGTCTTCCGCTTGCTCACATTTGGCGTGATGCTTGCGGTGAATCGCCGCCCACTCTTTGGTGACCTGACCTGTCGTCAACCACAACCAGAAACGGAAAAAATGCGAGGCAATCGGGTGCAAATCAAGCGACCGATGGGCCTGATGGCGGTGCAAGAAAATCGTCACGCTGATCATGGTGATGTGCGTGACCGCCAAGGCGAACAGAACAATCTGCCACCAAGCGATATTCCAGAGGCCGTTAGCCAGCCAGTCAAGGCCGGCGTCAAATAAAGTCATCAGTAGTCCTTATAAACAGTTCGCAGCGGCCAGCCGTCGCTTGGCAAGGCGTTCCGAACACTCAACATTGTAGGCCGACAAGGCAAAAACACCAAGCCTTGAAGGGGAATATCTCATCCGGCTATAAAACGCTAAAAATTGATTTCAGGCAGACAAATCTCGCGATCTGCTGCGATCTTCAGACTTCAGCTGGGGTCGATTCAGCTTTTTGCCAGACTGCTGCAAAGAAACCATCGGTCTGGTGCTGGTGCGGCCAGAGCCGCAAAAATGCGCCAGAGCACAGTTTCGGCGCGTTCTCAACACCAGCTTGCGTCAACACCTCAGCCGCTTGGAGCAAATGAAACCCCGGATTCGCCGCAGTGAAGGCCTCAGCAATGTGCTCGTTTTCTTCTTTCAACAAGCTGCAAGTGGCATACACCAAACGACCGCCCGGCTTCAGAAGCCGAGCAGCGCTTTGCAAAATCGCCGTCTGCTTGGCCGACAACTCGGCAACCAGCTTGGGGTTTTGCCTCCACTTGAGATCTGGATTACGCCGTAAAGTTCCCAAGCCGGAACAAGGTGCATCCACCAGCACGCGGTCAATTTTGCCGGCGAGGCGTTTGATACGGTCGTCGCGCTCATGCGCAATCGCCACAGGGTGTACGTTCGACAGGCCGCTACGGGCCAGTCGGGGTTTCAGCGCATCAAGACGATGGCCCGAGGTATCGAAGGCGTAGAGCCTGCCGGTGCCGCGCATGCTGGCACCCAAGGCCAGCGTTTTACCGCCCGCACCAGCACAAAAGTCAACGACCATTTCGCCGCGCTTGGCATCGACCAGCACCGCCAGCAACTGCGAGCCTTCGTCCTGCACCTCGATCGCGCCACGGGTGAAAGTGTCGAGCTTGCCGAGTTGGGCTTTGTCGCGCACGCGCAAGCCCCACGGAGAAAACGGGGTGGCGGTGGTCACGACACCCGCCTTGGCCAGCTCTTTTTGAACATCAGCGCGCTTGTCTTTGAGCGTGTTGACGCGCAAGTCGAGACCGGCTGGCGCGTTCAGACTGTCAACCAGTGGCCAAAAATCTGCGCCGAGTTGCTCGCGCAGCGAGTCGACCAGCCACTGCGGCAGGTTGTGGCGATGGAGTTCCATCAGGTCCGATGGCTTGACTTGGTCACAGCGAGAAAGCCAGTCTTTTTCCTGGTCGTTCAAGGCGCCCATCAAAAAATCACGTTCGGCGGCAAAGCCCAGAATCGCCAGTCGGCGTTCAATCGGTCCACTGCCAGCCTGCGCCAGATTGGTGAACAAGGACTTCTTGCGGAGCACGGTGTAGATGGTTTCAGCCACGGTGGCACGCTCTCTGGGGCCGAGTCGTTGCTCACGGAAATGGCGCGATACCACCATGTCGGCGGGGTGATCGAATTTAAGAACCTGCTTGATAAGCTCGGAACAACTGTCTAATAGGGCGTTAGGGTGCATGCGGGTATTGTCCCACTGAGCTCATGCGTCAGCATCCACCCACCACAACAACTCACAAAAACACCATGTCAGACACCTTGCCCGCCCTGATCGAAACACCGAAAGGCCTGTACCGGCACTACAAAGGCCTGATGTATGAAGTCCTCGGAACCGTGCGCCACAGCGAGAGCCTAGAGCCGATGACCTTGTACCGCGCGCTTTACGGCGAACGCGGGATGTGGGTTCGGCCGGCCGCCATGTTCGAAGAAGAAGTGGTGATTGACGGATTAAGGCAAGCGCGCTTTCAGCGCCAGCCGGACTGAGCGCCTTTGCAGTCGATAATCGCGGGTTATGTCCGACACCATCGAAATCGAAAAACAAGTCAAGCGCCGCCGCACGTTTGCCATTATTTCCCACCCTGACGCGGGTAAAACCACGCTGACTGAAAAGCTCTT
>CANFZL010000238.1 GCA_947451205.1 Comamonadaceae bacterium | reverse complement strand
TTGAAAGGGCGCCGACTGGCACCGGGCGTGCGCATGATCGTGACGCCGGCCTCGAGGCAAATTTATCTGGCCGCTTTGCGCGAGGGTTTGATCGAAATTCTGACCGAAGCTGGCGCGTCTTTCGAGGCAGCCGGCTGCGGCACTTGCGTTGGCATTACCAACCACCTGATCCCGGGCGATCGGGAGGTTGTGATCTCCAGCGCGAACCGCAATTTCAAAGGGCGTTTGGGCAACCACGAAGCCGATATCTGGCTCGGCTCTGCCGCGACCGTGGCGGCATCGGCCTTGACCGGATGCATCACCGACCCGCGCACCGTGCCGGGCGGCCAATGGGAGGCAGCACATGTCTGAGATGACGCACGACCAAATTTCCGGCCCGGCTTATGTGCTGGGTGACGACGTCAACACCGACTTGAATTGTTCCGGCAAGTACCTGCCCGGCAAAGACGAAGCCTATATCGCCGCGCACGCCTTCGAGGCGTTGTCACCTGGCTTTGCGGCGCGCTTTCAGTCCGGCGGCATCATCGTCGCGGGCACGCATTTCGGTATCAACTCTTCCCGTGAGCAAGCTGTTCATATTTTGCGGCGAATGGGCGTGGCTGCGATCGTCGCGCCGTCCTTCGGGCGGCAGTTTTTCCGCAACGCCATCAACAACGGCTTGCCGGTGCTCGAATGCGACACCAACGACATCACCTCGGGCAACACGCTGGTGCTCGATTTGCAGGCTCAGTTGTTGCAAGTCGCCGGCTGGCCTGCCGGCCGGCCGATGCGCGCTTTGCCGCCGGTCATCCGCGCGCTGTTGCGTGAAGGCGGCCTGATTCCTTTTTTACAAAAATACCCGGACTGGCAGGTGCCTGCATGAGCGCGGGTTCTGTCGTGGGGAGCGTCGGGCGTTTCAGCCAAATGCGTCGCCAGTTGCGCCAGCGACTGAACGGTGCCGGTCGCAGCGCGCCCGCACTGATCGCGCCAGGCATCTTTGACGGCTATGGCGCGCGCTTGGTGGCGCAAGCCGGTTTTGAAGCGGCTTACATGACGGGCAATGGCGTCTCCGCCTCCCTGCTGGGCCGGCCCGACGTCGGCCTGGTGGACTTATCCCTGATGGCCAACCATGCCCGAAACGTGGCGGCCTGCATCGATGTGCCCCTGATCTGCGACGCCGACACCGGTTACGGTGGCATCGTGGCCGTGCGGCGCACAGTGCAAGAGTTTGAAGCAGCCGGCGTGGCCGGCATTCACATCGAAGACCAGCTCTCGCCCAAGCGCTGCGCGCAACTTCCCGGCGCGCGCAGTGTGCTCGACTTTGCTGAGGCGGTGGCGAAGATTGAAGCCGCTGTGGCGGCACGCAACGACCCGGATTTCTTGATCATCGGCCGCACCGACAGCGCCGCTGCACACGGCTTGCCTGAAGCTATCCGGCGCGCGCAGGCCTTCGAGCGCGTGGGCGCTGCGGCGGTGTTTGTCGAGCTCAAAGGCCACGCCGGCATTCTGGACGACATTCGCCGCGTGGCCGACGCCATCAGCATTCCGTGCATGGTGAATATAGACGCCGGAGGTGCCTTGGCCGGACTGCATGCCGATGCGCTGCACACCCACGGTATCGGGCTGGCGATTTACCCTGGCCTGCTGCGTAACACGGTCGGTTTTGCCATGCGCGAAGCGCTGCAAAACTTGCAACGCGACGGCCACACTGAAGCCTCGCGCAGCCGCATGTTCAGCTTGCAGGAATACAGCGAGACGATGGGCTTGGCTGAAGTCGAGGCCTGGGAGCGGCGATTTTCGGAAGGCTGAAGGGGCGTCGAATGTCAGTCGGTGGCGAGGATTCGAGCCGCCTGCAACACATCCCGCGTCTTGATGGCTTCGCGCCGCGCTGCCTCGGCAAAGTCGTCGCCCGATGAGGCGTACAAAATTGCCCGCGATGAATTCACGATGATGGGTGCACCGGCTTTGAAGCCAGCGCGCACCGTGGCCACGGCGTCACCGCCTTGGGCGCCGACGCCGGGAATCAACAGCGGCAGCGTGGGGGCGACTTGGCGTACACGTTCGATTTCCGCCGGGTAAGTGGCACCAACCACCAGTCCGAGTTGGCCGTTGAGGTTCCACGGGCCTTGCGCCAGACGCGCCACGTGTTCATAGAGCAGCGGCTGGCCTTCGACTGAGGCGAGGCGTTGATTTTGCAAATCATCACCACCGGGGTTGGAGGTGCGGCACAGCAAAAACGCGCCCTTGCCTTGGTACTGCAAATAAGGTGCGACCGAGTCAAACCCCATGAACGGCGACAGCGTGACGGCGTCAGCGCCGTAGCGCTCAAAGGCCTCAATCGCATATTGCTGCGCGGTGCTGCCGATGTCGCCGCGTTTAGCGTCCAGAATGATCGGCACCTGCGGCGCCACCCGGCGCATGTGCTCCATCAGGCGCTCGAGCTGGCCTTCGGCGCGGTGGGCGGCAAAGTAGGCAATTTGCGGTTTGAAGGAGACCACGAGATCAGCCGTTGCGTCGACGATGGCAGCGCAAAAGTCATAGATCTTGTTGGCGTCGCCCTTGAGCTTGCCAGGGAAACGGGTGGGTTCAGGGTCCAGTCCCACGCACAGCATAGATTGGTTTTGGCGTGAGGCGGTATCGAGCATGTCGAGAAATGTCATGCGGGTATTGTAAGAAGGGCCTGCACTGTATCGGCGTTAGGATGAGCTTATTGCCACATCAACCTGAACAGGCCCATGCATCTGACCCAACGTCAACTCATTCTCCTCGTCTTTTTGACGCTGGCCTGGGGCCTGAACTGGCCCATCATGAAGCTGGGCGTGACGGACTTTCCGCCACTGACTTTCCGCACCATCTCAATGTGGCTGGGCCTGCCAGTGTTGGCGCTGGCGATGGTTTGGCTCAAGGTGCCGTTTCACATTCCGCGTGAGCGTTACCGCGAGTTGTTCTGGCTGGCCGTTGTCAATATGTTCATTTGGCATGCGCTCATGATCCTGGCCGTGAAAAGTTTGAGCAGCGGGCGTGCGGCGATTCTGGGCTACACCATGCCAATTTTTTCAGCCTTGATTGGGGCCTGGTTTTTTGGCAACCAACTCAAAGCGCGTAACTGGGTAGGTGTGGCTGCTGCAGGGCTTGGCGTGTCGCTGCTGCTCTGGCACGAGCTGACCAACCTGTCGGGTCGGCCAGTGGGCGTGCTGCTGGCTTTGGCGGCAGCTGCCACGTGGGCGTTAGGTACGCAACTGCTGCGCAAAACCACCATGCCCGTCGCTGCGTTGACGATTTCTTTCTGGATGACCGTGCTGACGACGCTGGTGATGAGCGGCCTGAGCGTGACCTTTGAAATGCCGCAATGGAAAGCGCCGTCCACGGTGGTTTGGCTGACGATCCTCTACAACGCCGTGCTGATTTTCGGTTTTGCGCATGCAGCTTGGACTTTCTTGGCGCGCAGCTTACCGCCGGTAGCTTCGAGCCTGAGCGTCATGATGATTCCGATTTTGGGCGTATTTGCTGGCGCCATCGGCTTGGGCGAAGTGCTGCATTGGCAGGACTGGGCCGCCGTGCTGCTGATGGTGGTGGCGATTGGGTCGGTGCTGGTGCCCGGTCGGCCCTCGGACTGATCAGGCCGCTGAACCCGCCTCAAAGGCGATGTGCTGCGCCCGGCACAGATCGTCCCAGGCCTTGGCCTTGTCGGGCAGGCTGCGCAGCAGATACGCCGCGTCATAGGTGACCACTGCAGCAACGCCGGCGAGTTGATGCGTGCGGCCGCGCAGCTTGCCCAGCGGCTCGGTCGACTGCAGCAGCGCTTGTGCCGCCAGCCGTCCCATGATGAGGATGACGTCAGGTTTTTCGGCCTTGAGCAGTTCGGCCAGTGCTGAATCCAGTGGCGCTGCATTGCCAGCATCCGCGCGACGCGACAGTGGCACACAGACCGCGCTGGCGCTTTGGTGGAGTCCAGCTGCGCGCAACATGTTGTCTAGGAGTTTGCCGGCGTCACCTGCCAGCGGATCAGCCTCGATGGCGACCG
>CANFZL010000237.1 GCA_947451205.1 Comamonadaceae bacterium | reverse complement strand
GTGGCGATGAGCAACTTGCCTGTGGGTCAGTGGCGTTATTTGCTGCCGCATGAGAAGTTTTAAGGTCTTTGCGAGCGCAGCGTACGTCTTTGCGAGCGCAGCGTGGCAATCCATGACTGCGAATTCGGGCTCATGGACTGCCGCGGCCTAGCCTCGCAGTGACGGTAACTGCGTCTTTGCGAGCGCAGCGCGGCAATCCATGACTGCGAATTCGGGCTCTGGACTGCCGCGCTGCGCTCGCAGTGACGGGAATATCAACTCGCAGTGACGGGCATCTTCACTCGCAGTGACTGAACTTCGATAAACGGTAAAACGCCGCTTCACGACCCGTGAAAGCCGCCCGGAAAAGCCCACACCAGCCCGCCCGTCATCAACAGGTAGCGGCAAAACTTGCCCACCGCCATGTAGGCCAAGCACGGCCAAAACGGGAATTTCAGCCAGCCCGCCACGGCACACAGCGGGTCGCCGACTGCTGGCAGCCAAGCCAGTAAACACGCTTTGGGCCCCAGTTTTTCAAGCCAACGCAGAGCGCGGCCGTGACTCGATGAATCTTTGTATTTATTCACTACTTTGTGCGCGCCAAAGCCCATCCACCAGTCGACTGCGCCGCCCAGTGTGTTGCCGGCTGTGGCTACCAGCACCGCTGGCCAAAACAAGGTCGGGTTGAGTTTCACAAGCCCAAACACCACCGGTTCAGATCCCAGCGGCAGCAAGGTGGCAGAGATAAATGAGACGATGAAAACCGTGCTGAGGCCGTATTCGGGCAGCGCCAGCAGTTCAGTCAGTCGGATGATCCAAGGTTCCATGTGGCCGTCAGTATAAAGAGTGGAAATGTTTATCAAGCACGGCAAAAAAATTCGTGAAACTTTATGGGTTGCTGAAATTTTAGGCAGATACAATGACCCCTCGCTTTTCCAGACCATCCTCCTTCCCCTATCCGCCCACCTCATGAACATCGGTCCTTACGCTCTGGCAAACCGCGTGTTCGTGGCGCCCATGGCCGGTGTCACTGACAGGCCGTTTCGCCAGCTGTGCAAAAAGCTGGGCGCGGCTTATGCGGTCAGTGAGATGGTCACGTCGCGTCGCGACCTGTGGGACACCCTGAAGACCTCGCGCCGCGCTAACCATGACGGTGAAGTTGAGCCGATTGCGGTGCAAATCGCCGGCACCGACGCGCCCATGATGGCCGACGCTGCGGCGTACAACGTGGCCCGTGGTGCACAGATCATTGACATCAACATGGGTTGCCCGGCTAAAAAAGTCTGCAACAAATGGGCGGGCTCCGCGTTGATGCAGGACGAGCCGCTGGCACTGGCCATCGTGCAAGCTGTGGTGGCCGCTTGCGCACCACACGGCGTGCCAGTGACGCTGAAAATGCGCACCGGCTGGTCAGAGTCGCATAAAAATGCCGTGCGCTTGGCGCGTGCCTTTGAAGACGCCGGCGTGCAGATGATCGCGGTGCATGGCCGCACACGAGAGCAGGGCTACAAAGGGTTTGCCGAATACGACACGATCACCGCCGTGAAAGCTGCCCTGAAAATTCCGGTGGTGGCGAACGGCGACATTGATTCCCCCGAGAAAGCCCGCGACGTCTTGGCGCTGACGGGTGCCGATGCCGTGATGGTCGGCCGGGCCGCGCAAGGTCGGCCTTGGATCTTTCGCGAAATCAGCTATTTTTTGGAAACCGGCACGCACTTGGCACCGCCCTTGGTGGCCGAAGTCAAGCGTCTGCTGCTAGATCATTTGCTCGACCATTACGAGTTGTATGGTGAGTTTTCGGGCGTGCGCACTGCGCGCAAACACATAGGTTGGTATGTCAAAAGTTTGCCCGGCGGTGAAGACTTTCGGGCGCAAATGAACCTGCTGGAAAGCTGCGAATTGCAGATGGCCGCAGTCACCGACTATTTCAATGGCCTTGAGTCCAGCATGGACCGGGTGCCTGCCGCCTCGCCAACTCACGCCGGGCAGCACACAGAACAAAAAGAGAAAGCCTCAGCATGAGTAAGAAACATATCGAAGAGTGCGTGCGCACCAGCCTTGAAGGCTATTTTCAAGATTTGCATGGCACCGAGCCAGCCGGTATGTACGACATGATGGTGCGCGTGGTCGAAAAACCGCTGCTTGAAATGGTGATGAAGCAAGCCGACCACAACCAGTCACGCGCTGCCGAATGGCTGGGGCTGAACCGCAACACGCTGCGCAAGAAGTTGCTAGAGCACAAACTTTTGAAATGATATCTGGCCAGACCGTCAATGTGATGCCGAGTAATAGCACCGTTACTGCGACCGCAGCGACCGTTACTGCGACCGCAGCGTCCGTCACTGCGAGCGCAGCGCGGCAGTCCATGACGGCGCACCTCGATGATGGATTGCCGCGCTGCGCTCGCAATGACGGCAATAACTGCGCTCGCAATGACGGCAATAACTGCGCTCGCAATGATTAGATTGCCACAACGCCGCAACTGATACGTTTGTAATTTTCCCCTTATTTTTAGCTTCAACCCGGACCCTGACCCGCCATGACTGCCTCTACTTTGACCGCCCTGATTTCCGTGTCCGATAAGACCGGTGTTGTTGAATTTGCCAAAAGTCTGCACGCTCTGGGCATCCAACTGCTGTCCACCGGCGGCACTGCCAAGCTGCTGGCTGACCAAGGCTTGCCCGTGACGGAAGTCGCAGAGCTGACCGGTTTTCCTGAAATGCTCGATGGCCGTGTCAAAACCCTGCACCCGAAAGTGCATGGCGGATTGCTGGCTCGCCGCGATGTGCCTGAGCACATGGCCGCGCTGAAAGCCCACGGCATCAGCACCATTGACCTGTTGGTGGTCAACCTCTACCCGTTTGAAGCGACCGTTGCCAAGCCCGGTTGCACGCTAGAAGACGCGATTGAAAACATCGACATCGGTGGCCCGGCCATGGTGCGGTCGGCCGCCAAGAACTGGAAAGATGTGGGCGTGCTGACCGATGCTTCGCAATACGCCGGCGTGTTAGCCGAGCTCAAAGCCGATGGTCAACTGAAAGACGCCACCAAATTCGCGCTCTCCGTGGCCGCGTTCAACCGCATCAGCCAGTACGACGGCGCCATCAGCGACTACCTGTCCAGCCTGCAGGCAGACGGCACGTACAGCCTGTTTCCGGGCCAGTCCAACGGCCGCTTCATCAAGTTGCAAGACCTGCGTTACGGCGAAAACCCGCATCAGCAAGCCGCGTTTTATCGCGACCTGCACCCGGCTGCCGGCTCACTCGTCACGGCGCGTCAGTTGCAAGGCAAAGAGCTCTCGTACAACAACATCGCTGATGCCGACGCTGCTTGGGAATGTGTCAAGAGTTTTGATTCGCTGCTGGGCGAAACCGCCTGCGTCATCGTCAAGCACGCCAACCCCTGCGGTGTGGCCATCGGCGTTGACGCGCTGGATGCCTACAGCAAAGCCTTCAAGACCGACCCAACGTCGGCCTTCGGCGGCATCATCGCGCTGAACTGTCCGCTCGACGAAAAGGCGGCGTTGGAGATTTCAAAACAGTTCGTTGAAGTACTGATGGCGCCTGCCTTCACCCCCGAAGCGCTGGCGGTCTTCAAGAGCAAAGTGAATGTGCGTATCTTAGAAATTCCCCTGCCCACCGGCGGTGCGAGCGCAGCCCAACAAGGCCGCAATCTGATCGACGTCAAGCGTGTCGGCTCCGGCCTGTTGATGCAAACCGCCGACAACCACGAGATCACGCTGGCTGACTTGAAAGTTGTCACCAAGCTGCAACCGACGCCCGCGCAACTGCATGATTTGCTGTTCGCTTGGAAGGTCGCTAAATACGTCAAGTCAAACGCCATTGTTTTCTGCGGCGGTGGCATGACGCTGGGCGTGGGTGCCGGCCAGATGAGCCGCATCGACTCGGCCCGCATCGCGGCCATCAAGGCGGCGAACGCCAATCTTGACCTGCAAGGTTCAGCCGTGGCCAGCGACGCCTTCTTCCCCTTCCGCGACGGCCTCGACGTGGTGGTCGATGTCGGCGCCAGTTGCATTATCCAGCCCGGTGGCAGCATGCGAGATGGTGAAGTG
>CANFZL010000236.1 GCA_947451205.1 Comamonadaceae bacterium | reverse complement strand
TAATACTTACATATTAATAACGTTACTAGCCGCAATCACGCCACCACCCAAACAGACTTCGCCGTCATACAGCACGGCAGACTGCCCCGGCGTCACGGCCCACTGCGGCTGCTCAAAGTGCAATTCGCAGTGGCTGATGGAAGCTGAGCGCAATTCACAAGTCGCATCCGCCTGCCGGTAGCGGGTCTTGGCCGCCAACGCACCCAAGGCTGGCGCGCTGCCTGCGACCCAGCTGCAGTCTTGCGCTGTCAGCACGGTCGATTGCAGCCACGGATGGTCGTGGCCTTGCACCACCCAGAGCGTGTTGGTCGCCATGTCTTTGCGCGCCACAAACCAAGGCTCGTGCTCGCCGACGCCGCGTTGGCCACGCGCTAACGCCGCTTTGAGGTCAGCGCCTTTGGCCTTGACGCCGCCAATACCCAAGCCTTGCCGTTGACCCAGCGTGTAAAAACTCAAACCCACATGCTCACCCAGCACCCGGCCTTTGTCGTTCTTGATCGGGCCCGGCGCTTTGGCGATGTAGCGGTTCAAAAACTCGCGAAAAGGCCGCTCGCCGATGAAGCAGATGCCAGTCGAATCTTTTTTCTTGGCATTGGGCAGGCCAATCTCATCGGCGATGCGGCGCACCTCGGTCTTGTGCAGCTCGCCCACCGGGAACAGCGTCTTCGACAACTGCGCTTGGTTCAGCCGGTGCAAAAAGTAACTCTGGTCTTTGGCCGGGTCCAGCCCCTTGAGCAATTCATGCAAGCCGGTGGCTTCATTCAGGCGCACCCGCGCGTAATGGCCGGTGGCGATTTTCTCGGCACCCAGTCGCATGGCATGGTCTAAAAAGGCCTTGAATTTGATTTCAGCGTTGCACAGGATGTCCGGGTTCGGCGTGCGACCGGCCTGGTATTCACGCAAAAATTCGGCGAAGACCCGGTCTTTGTAATCAGCCGCGAAGTTGACGTGTTCGATCTCGATGCCGAGCACATCAGCCACGGCCGCCGCATCAACAAAGTCAATGTTCGACGAGCAGAACTCGCTGTCATCGTCATCTTCCCAGTTCTTCATGAAGATGCCGATGACCTCGTGGCCCTGCTGCTTCAAGAGGTAGGCCGTCACGGCCGAGTCGACCCCGCCGCTCAAGCCGACCACGACGCGCTTTTTAGGCTCTTGCTTCCCTTGCGTGTTTACCTTTTTTACCATTTCCATGGAGAGGGATTATCCCCGCCATGCCAAGGTCGCGCTGCAGCCGCTGACGCAAAGACTCAGACCCGGCGCGCCGCCAGCACGCGATCGACCATCACGCCTGCTTGCCCGAGGCTGTTCATCGGATCGCAAAAACCAGCCAATTGCTCGCGCGTGACGTGCTTGTTGATCTCGGGGTGCTCGGCCAGCAGATCGATCAGTGGGCGTTTTTTCTGCAGCGCGTCGCGGCAGATGTCATAGACCAGATCGTGCGCGTACTCGCGGCCAATGTAGGGGCCGAGGCCCATCATCACGGCCTCGGACATCACCAGACCGTGCGTCATGTCGATGTTGCGGCGCATCTGCTCGGCGTCCACTTCCAGCCCGGCCAAAATGAACTTGGTCTGCTTCAGGGCACCCGACATCAGGCAGAAAATTTCTGGCATCGCCACCCATTCAATTTCCCACGGACCGGTCGAGCGCTCGTGGTCAGCCACCATCGCGTCCATCAACGAGGCCGCGAGTTGGCGCACCACCGAGATGTTGGCGTGGATGTACAGGCAAGAAATCGGGTTGCGTTTTTGCGGCATGGTCGACGACGAACCACGGCCGGGCGCAAAGGGCTCAAACACTTCAGCCACTTCGGTTTGCATCAGCAACTTGACGTCCATGGCGATCTTGCCGAGCGAGCCGCCCACGATGCCCAGGAATGCCCCGACTTCGGCAAAGTTGTCGCGCACGGTGTGCCATGAGATCAGCGGCTGGCCAAGACCGAGCTCTTTCATCAGGCCGGCTTGGGTTTCCATCGCGCCGGTTTCCAGCGACGACAAGGTGCCCGAAGCGCCGCCGAACTCACCCACCAGCACCCGCGGCTTGAGCTGCTCCAGACGCTCGCGGTGGCGCTCAATGCCGGCCAAGATGCTGGCCATCTTGTAGCCAAAGGTGATGGGCGTGGCTTGCTGCAAATTGCTGCGCCCAATGATCGGCGTGTTGCGGTGCGTCAGGGCCAGCTTGGCGAGCGAGTCTGAGATGTCTTTCAAATCGGCTTCGACCAAGGCCAGGCCTTCACGAATTTGCAGCACAGCCGCCGTGTCGGTGATGTCTTGCGTGGTCGCGCCCCAGTGGCAGTACTCGCCGAGTTTGTCTTTGCAATTGGCGTTGATCTGGTTCACCACCGCAATGATCGGGTAGCCGATTTGCTCGGTCTTGGCCTTGAGCTTGGCCCAGTCAATCTGGCTGGGCTCACAGTTCTTGACGATTTCGGCGGTCGCTTCTTTCGGGATGATGCCCAGCTCGCCCTGCACTTTGGCCAATGCGCGTTCGATGTCGAGGTATTTGGCGGTGCGGTTCTCATCGCTCCAGACGTGGCGCATGGCGGCGTCGCTGAACATGTCGCCGAAGATTTTGGAGTCAATGATGGAGGAGGGCATGGCGTCTTCTTTGGAGATTAAAAATAGGTGGGGTGAAATTACTCGACTCTGATTTTCGCGGCGGTGACGACACTTTTCCAGTGCGCCACTTCGCTTTTCACCAGCGTTTTGAGCTGTTCAGGCGTGCCGGTTTCAACCTCGGCGCCTTGGTCTTCAATTCTTTTGGCGGCATTTTTGTCAGCCAGCACGGCGTTCATCTCGCGGTTCAACCGGTCGACCACCGCCTTCGGTGTTTTGGCAGGCGCAAACATGGCGTACCACTGCGACATGTTGACATCCGCAATGCCTTGCTCGGCGAGCGTGGGCACGTCCGGCAACACCGACGAGCGCTTTTCACCGGCGATGCCCAAGGCTTTGAGCTTGCCGCCCTTGATCTGCGGGTAGGCCGTGAACAAGCTGGGAAACATGTACTGCGTGTTGCCGGCAATGGTGTCGACCACGGCGGGGGCCGAGCCTTTGTAAGGCACGCTCACCACGTCCAAGCCGGCCGAGAGTTTGAAGAGTTCGCCGGCGATGTGCGGCGCCGTGCCGTTGCCAGCGGTGGCGTAGCTGAAGGTGTCGGGCTTGGACTTGATCAGTTGCACCAGTTCCTTCGCGTTTTTGACCGGCACGGCGTTGTTGGCGACCAAGACCGTGGGCGACGCTGCCACCATGCCGATCGGCTCGAAGTCGGCCACCGGGTCGTAGCGGAGCTTTTGCAGCGCTGGGTTGATGCCGTGGGTGGCGATGTAGCCAAACATGATGGTGTAGCCGTCAGGCGCGGCGCGGGCGACGAATTCTGCTGCGATGGCACCATTGGCGCCGGCCTTGTTGTCGACCACCACCGCTTTGCCCAGCCGCGCGCTCAGACCCTGCGCAATGATGCGGGCCATCGCGTCGTTGGCGCCGCCGGCAGCGGTTGGGACGACGATGGTGATGGTTTTGTCGGGCCAGTTTTGCGCCAGCGCTGGGCCGGACAAGGCCAGACTGGCCATCAAAGGTGTCAAAAGTGGCGTCAGGAAAGCCGATAACAAAGTGGGTTGGGGTCGCATGCATGTCTCCGCTATGTTGTCGTTGTGGCCGCGATGATGCGACGGACTCATCATTCGGTGAAGTGCAACTTTTGATAGCATTGCTGCATGTCACGCATCAATTTTGATTTGCAGCAATTGCAGGCTTTTGTCGCCGTCGCCGAGCGCGGGAGTTTTCGGGCGGCGGCTGACCACATCCATTTGTCGGCGCCGGCGCTGAGTCGGCGCATCGATAAGTTAGAGACGATTCTGGGCGCACGGCTGTTCAACCGGACCACGCGCTCGGTCGAGTTAACCGCCATGGGCCGGGTCTTTTTGGAGCGCGCTCGCGCAGCGTTGGACGACTTGGAGTTCGCCATCCTCGGCATCTCAGACATTGCCGCGAGCGGCAGCGGCCGGGTGACCGTGGCCTGCGTGCCCTCGGCGGCGATTCATTTTTTGCCCTCGGTGCTGGGCTCGTTCACCTAACTCT
>CANFZL010000235.1 GCA_947451205.1 Comamonadaceae bacterium | reverse complement strand
AGTCGATTTGCGCCGTGACGCCAAAACTGTCAGCCTGCGCGTTGATGAGCGTTTTGATGCGCTGCTCCAGCTTGGCGCGAACGTCGCGATCCAGGGCTCGCACGCTGAGTTCTAGTGTGGCGCTTTGCGTGATCACGTTGTTGGCCTTGCCTGCGTGCAGCGCACCAACGGTGACCACCGCCATTTGCAACGGGTCAATATTGCGCGACACGATGGTCTGCAGTGCCATGACGATGCTTGCCGCCGCCACGATCGGGTCGACGGTAAGGTGTGGCATGGCACCATGCCCACCCACGCCGTTGAGCGTGACGGTGACATAGTCTGAAGAAGCCATCGCGGCGCCTTCGCGGAACACCAGCCGACCTTGAGGCACGCCGGGCATGTTGTGCATCGCAAAGATCGCGTCACAGGGGTATTTGTTGAACAGGCCGTCGTCCATCATCTTCAGGGCACCGCCACCGCCTTCTTCGGCCGGCTGGAAGATCAGGTTCAGCGTGCCCGAAAAGTCGCTGCACTTTGCCAAGTGCTGGGCGGCGGCCAGCAGCATCGCCGTATGGCCGTCGTGGCCGCAGGCGTGCATCACACCGGCGTGGCAACTGGCGTAGTCCAAGCCGGTGGCCTCGTCGATGGGCAGCGCGTCCATGTCGGCACGCAGCCCGAGCCGACGCTGGCCATCACCGCGCACCAGTTGCCCCACCACACCGGTGCAGCCCAGACCGCGCTCGACCGCGTAGCCCCAGCTTTGCAACTTGTCGGCCACCAAGGCCGAGGTGCGGTGTTCGTCAAACGCCAGTTCGGGATGGCGGTGGATGTCGCGCCGCAGGGCGATGAAAGCATCGGCCTGCGCTTGAAGTTCTCCAAGGATCTTGTTCATTCCCGAGTCTCACTGCGGCTGCAAGTTGATCGACTTGGCGATAGTACGGTAGCGCAGGGTCTCGGCCTCGTAGAAATGTGCCGCTTCAGCCAGCGACATCGGCGGCGATGCCAGCTGCGTTTGCGCTGCCAGTTGCGAGCGCACCGAAGGGTCTTGCAGCGTCGCGCCGATAGCTTTGTGCAGCCGTTGAACGACGTTCTCTGGCGTGTTTTTGGGCACCATCAGGCCGCTCCAAGTCTTGTAGGAGAAATTTTTCAACTCCTTGCCTTCGCTGACGGTTGGCACGTTCTTCAGTAGTTCAGACCGCTGTGCGCCTAGCTGGCCAATCACCTTGAGCCGGCCCTGTTCGGCCAAAGCGCCCATGCCAGCGCTGTACACCAGCACAGCGAAGTCGACCTGCCCGCCGCCGAGATCTTGCAGCAAGGGGGCATTGCCCTTGTAGGGTGCGTGCGTCAGCGTGGTGCCCGTCCGCTGTTGCACGTCCTCAAGGATCAGGTGGTAAAGCGAGCCTATGCCCACGCTGCCGTAAGTCAGCGGCTTGTCGTGTGACTTACGCGCCAGCGCAATCAATTCGTCGACATTGTTGACGGGCAAGTCCTTGCGAACAACGAACACCATCACCGCATCGGCCACTGGTTGAATCAGACGGAAGTTCTCGGCCTTGACTTTGACGGCCGCATTGGCCAAAGCGGCAAGGATCACCTCGTTCGGCGAGCCCTGAAACAGGTAGTAGCCGTCGGTGGGTGCCGCCAGCACTTTCTGCGCGGCCAACGCGCCGCTGACGCCGCCAAGATTTTCAACGATGACCTGCTGCCCCAGTTCTTTGCTCAAGGGAACGGTGAAGATGCGAGCGATCGAGTCAGACGGGCCGCCCGCCGGGTAGGGCACCATCAAGTTGACCTGCTTGATCGGATAGGTCGCTGGGGTTTGGCCCCATGCGCTACCGGCCGCAAAAACCAGAGTCGTCAGCAGAGAGGTGAATGTCATGAATGCGTTCATGGTAGTCCTTGAAATGAATGTGAGTGATACACATGACGGATGCTAGGCAGCTGAAAAGAATGTGTCAAATGCATTAATATCCTAGTTATTATTCATTTAACTCATGGTTAATCACGTGAACATCAAGCACCTTGAGCACCTGCTCGCACTGGCGGACACCGGCTCCTTCAGCCGAGCAGCAGAAAAACTGTTCATTACCCAATCGGCCCTCAGCCGCAGTATCCAGAGCTTGGAGGAAGACTTGGAAGGGAAGGTGCTGGATCGCATTGGCAAGCGCAATGAACTGACGCCACTTGGACTTGATGTCGTCTCGAGAGCCCGGCACATTGTTCGTGATGCGGCAGAACTGCGCCAAAGCGCTAAATTGCTCCAAGGGGGCGGCAGAGGCGCCATCAGTGTTGGCTTGGGCTCCGGTCCTGCCGCGCTGCTGATGATGCCCCTGATGTGCCAAGCAGCAAAAAAACAGAACATGCGCGTGGCCATCACGCAGGGGCCGGTGGAATTGCAGATACTGCAGCTACGTAGCCGTCAACTCGATGCGATGGTTGTAGACATGCGTCGCGTGATACCGGCAGCCGACCTCAATATCGAATCGCTAGTGGACTTAAAAGCGGGCTTTGTGGTTCGCGCCGAGCATCCTTTGATGGATAAAAAAACAGTCACTTTATCGGACGTATTACGATTTCACGTTGCGTCCACTCCTTTGTCCGATGAAGTGGCACGCCAGTTGGTCGACCAATACGGTTCACAGGCGAACCCGTCCGAAATGGTGACATTACGCTGCGATGATGTTGCGAGCTTGGTTAACACGGTGGCCCAGAGCGACGCCATTTTTTTAGGTGTGATCGCAGCCACCCGAAATGGCCTGAAGGATGGTAGCTTGGTAGAGCTACATTTAAAGCCCAAGTTGGTGGCCTCGGCGCGCTTCGCCTATGTCACTCTGGCAGGTAGAACCGAAGCACCAGCGATGACCTATTTTCGTGGGTTCGTACGTGACCATTTGAGGGATTAATCATTGTTGTTAAGGTCTAAGAACTTTTAAGTCTGAGGGCTGAGCGAGTCGAATAAAAATGGCATGGTGCAATTTGGTATCGACACCAACAGCTTCGCCAGGTAAGGCGTAAGGGAGCGACTTTTTCGAATGCGTGTCACGAACACATGAAATACCCGATCGGGCACTAGTGATTAAAAAATGCAAGGTTTTGACGAAAATTTACCGAACGGGTAATTTATAAAACCGCTCATTTTTTATTAATTGAGCGCTACGACCAAGACGGCGATGCAGTTCGGCGGCCAAGACAAGGTCAACACTTCTAAAATTTTCTTTTTCTTTTTCTTTTGCTTTTCTTTTGCTATCGAAAGCAAAAACACATTCACCGCATCGATATGACGTATTTTTACGAACCCCACATAGGCCATGGTCTACCGCACAACCCGTTCAACTCGATCGTTGGTCCACGACCCATAGGATGGATGTCCACGCGCAGCAACGCGGGTGTGCTGAATCTTGCACCCTATAGTTTTTTCACAGCCTTCAACTACGTGCCACCCATCGTGGGCTTCTCCAGCACCGGTGCCAAAGACTCTTTGCGTAACGTGCAGGAGAACGGCATGTTTGTGTGGAACCTTGTGACCCGCTCCTTGGCTGAGGCGATGAATCAAACTTGTGCAGCCGTTGGCCCAGACGTGAACGAATTTGAATTGGCCGGCTTGGCAACCGCTCCCTCTCGCGTAGTGGACGTGCCGCGCGTAGCTGACAGCCTCGTGTCGTTTGAGTGCCGCAGCACGCAAATCATTCAGCTCGAAGGGCTCGACAAGCAGAAGATTCCCACTTGGTTGGTGCTGGGCGAAGTCGTGGGTGTTCACATCGCCGAGCACTTGCTCAAAGAAGGCATTTACGACACTGCCAACGCCGGCCACATCTTGCGTGGCGGTGGCCCCGCGGATTACTTCAGTATTGGGCCGGAACAACTGTTTCAAATGTCGCGGCCCGCAGCTTAATCAAAGCAGAAAGTCTAAGGGGCGCATGACGCGACGATCGTGGCAATTTTGTCGGCCATGATCTTTTGTTAAGCGTGAAGCGCATTTCTGCACTAGCCCGCCATCAACGACTGAAATCATCCCCTAGCTTTGCTTGTGGTTGGGACAAAGGTTGGGACAATGACCGATTCTGACGGCAGAAACAAGAAAGGACTTAGAGCATTTCTGCGCTAAGTCCTTGATT
>CANFZL010000234.1 GCA_947451205.1 Comamonadaceae bacterium | reverse complement strand
CTGCGCGCCAGCACGTTGTATTGTTGAACCGACTGAATGTAGCGGTTGCGGGCCACGGCAATGCGGTTTTCAGTGCCTTCAAGCTGCACGCGCAAATCTTGGAAGCCTTGGTTGGCCTTCAGGTTGGGATAGTTTTCGGTCACCATCAAAAGACGCGACAGTGCTGAGCTCAGACCGGATTGGGCCTGCTGGAAGCGCTGAAAGGCAGCCGGGTCATTGAGAGTTTCAGGCGTGACTTTGATCGATGTGGCGCTGGCGCGGGCCTCGATCACGCGCGTCAGCGTCTCCTGCTCAAACGCGGCCTCACCTTTGACAGTGGCGACGATGTTCGGGACCAAGTCGGCACGTCGCTGGTACTGGTTGAGCACTTCAGACCAAGCCGATTTGGTTTGCTCGTCAAGACGCTGGAACTCGTTGTAACCGCAACCGGAGAGGAGTACCAGCAACCAGCCGGTCAGTACAAATTTGAAAAAACGCGAGGTCATAAAGAAAGCCTTTCGGAAAACACGGCGGTAAATCCACCTCAATAGCAAATGACCACACTAACATGCCAACCCTCTTCGGTGTCAGCCGGCATTCCCGTTGTGTTGTCATCAGGAGGCGAGTATTCTTATCGTCGAGCTAAAAAAAGGCTTCGGACATGGCTTAATACGGCAGCGCCACTCACTCACGCAAAAAAACCTCATTCATGCGAAAAGCCAAACCAACGCAGACCCACAACGGCCACGCAGACGAAACAGAAGCCGCGTTTTATGAGGCCATGCAGCTCGGTGACATCGATAAATTGATGGCCTGTTGGGCCGATGAGGACGACATTGTTTGCGTCCATCCCGGCGGCGCTCGATTGGTCGGCGCGTTGGCTATCCGCGGCGCCTTTGATGCGATGTTTTCCCACGGCACCATACGCGCTCACATTGAACATGTGCGGCGCGTTCAAACCCTGGGCGTCAGCATCCACAGCGTGCTTGAACGGGTCGAGGTCTTGACTGCCAGTGGGCCGGCGCAAGCCTACGTGATCGCCACCAACGTCTACCTAAAGACCGCTCAAGGCTGGCGCTTGGTCGCGCATCATGCCAGTCCCGGGACTGCCCAAGAAGTGCTGCACAGTGACAGCCAGACCATCCTTCACTAACAGATGAACTACAGCGCACCTTGGTGGTTGCCCGGCGGCAACCTGCAGACCATTTGGGCCGCTTTACACGGTCTGCGCTACCTCGGTGGTAAACCACAATTTAGACGTGAGCGCTGGTCTACGCCAGACCAAGATTTCGTCGATGTCGATTGGCTACTGGACGATCCCAGTGCCGATGAAAAGTCGCAACCGCTGCTGGTCGTATTTCATGGTCTCGAGGGCTCTTCATCGAGCCACTACGCAGAAGCCTTTGCCGATGTCGCGAAAAGCCGCGGCTGGGCTTGCGCGGTGCCGCACTTTCGCGGTTGCTCAGGCGAGATAAATTTGGCGCCGCGAGCTTACCACTCTGGCGATTTTGCTGAAATCGACTGGATGCTGCGTCGCTTCAAAGCGATGCACGAGGGGCCGCTGCTGGCTGTTGGTATTTCGCTGGGCGGCAACGCGCTGATGCGCTGGGCGGGTGAGCTTGAAGCTGCCTCTTCTGCAGTGGTGAGCGCCATCAGCTCAGTCTGTTCGCCGCTGGATTTAATGGCCAGCGGCAATGCCATGGGTAAAGGCTTCAACCGGCAGACGTACACGCGGATGTTCCTCGGTACGATGGTGCCAAAGGCTTTGAAAAAGCTGGCCCAACATCCACAGCTTTTTAGCCGTGAAGCCATGCTGGCTACCCGCGACCTTTACGCTTTTGACAACATCTTCACAGCGCCATTGCACGGCTTCAAAGACACCGAGGATTACTGGCAACGCGCATCGGCCAAACCACACATGCAAGGCATTGCCGTTCCCGCATTGGCGCTCAACGCTCTCAACGATCCATTTGTTCCCGCCGTGAGCCTGCCCACTGTGGGCGATGTCAGCGCCAGGGTCACGCTTTGGCAACCAGGGCAGGGCGGTCATTCGGGCTTTCCTGTCAGCTCGGGTTGTGGATGGGCGAACGCACATGTTCGCGGCATGCCGATGGCCGTCTGCGAATTTCTTACGCAACATTTACCATCGTAATGAGAGGTTTTAAAAAGCATGGACGATATCGTTACCGCGGCGATCGCCAAATGGCCGAATGTGCCCAACTGTTTCGGATGGTTGGGGTTGGATGCGCGCGGCAACTGGTATATGCGAGACGACCAGGCTCAGGCGGCTGGGCCGTTTGCCGGTGGCAGTTTACTGAGCAAAGGCTCTCTTCTCCAACATGAGAAGTTGATTGACTTTATCCAGCGTAACTACGAGGCCGACGCTGAAGGGCAGTGGTTTTTTCAAAACGGCCCGCAGCGTGTATACGTAGAGCTTGAAGCCACACCGTTGGTTTGCCGCGTAGCGCCCAATTTTTCGGTCTGCTCCCACACTGGAGAACTGGCCCGCGTGCAGCGCTGCTTGGTGGATCAATATGGCCGGCTTTACTTAGAAACCGGGATCGGTTTTGGTCTGGTTCACACGCAAGACATGACGCACGCCGCAGACGCTGTGGAGTGCGGCCTGTGGGTGCCTGAAGCTGTGACGTCAGCCGATTTACCAAAACGATTCGGCTATGTCCGAAGTCCGGCGAAGCGCCACTCACCCGCCAGAAATGAAAATGCCGGTCATTGACCGGCATTTTTAAAGTGAAATAGAAGCTTACTTGGTGGCCGCCATGGGCTCTGCCGGGACAGCGACAGCTGGTGCGGCAGGTTCAACAAACTTACCACCAGCAGCAGCGGTCATGTGAACCACGGCACGACCGATTTCGATGTCGCTGAAGTCGCCACCACCTTGCGGGCCCATTGCGTTCTTGCCTTTGAGTGCGGAGTTCCAAAGGGATTCAAAACCCGTCTTGATACGCGGGGCCCAAACTGCAACGTCGCCAAACTTAGGGGAACCAGCAGCGCCAATGGCATGGCATGCGGCGCACTGGGCTGCATAAACTTCAGCACCAGCTTTGAGCGGACGATTGGCATCGCGAATCTCGACGCTACCAATTTTTTGTATTCGCTGGGCAACTGATTTTTCCATGTTGCCGGCACCCATTGCCGGCTTGGGTGCCGAGGTCACATAGTAAACCAAGCCAATGATCGCAAAGATGGGAATCACGAACGAGAAAAAAGCCATAAGCAAAAATTGCTTAGGTGTTTTAACCGGACCTGTGTGCTCTTCTTCGTGAGACGTGTTGTTGTCGTGTGCGCTCATGGCGTCCTCAAAAAAAACGTGATGTCGGGGGGCAACCAGGGTCAAACCCGGCAGCCAGTGATTATAGCCGGCAGCTCGTATTGATTTGCAGATGTTCGAGCCGCTTGCGGAGCGACTGTTAGAATCCAAGGCTGATGTTGTGATGCATCAATCATCGCCAAACTCATCTGCTGTCTGGCGCACGACAACAATCAATTCAGCGTTGCGGCTGTAGCTCAGTGGATAGAGTATTGGCCTCCGAAGCCAAGGGTCGTGGGTTCGATCCCCGCCAGCCGCACCAGTCACCATAGCCTAGCATCCATGCGGGTTTCAAGCCAATGTAGGTGCCAACTGTAGGTGCCAACTTTCCGGTAAAAACGTCACGAAAAGTGAGGCTTGCATGATGGCACTTTGTCATGAGATGCAAGCGAAAGTTCAGCCGCAAAAATCCGAGGCAGTAGCTCGAGTATTTTCACGCGGCGATCACCCCCGATGCCCCCATCGCTTTCCTTGAATGATCTAGGGAGGGCCTGTGGTGCAGTCATCCATAAGCCATCTGTCTGCACCGGCTTGATGCAGTGCAAGGCAGCTGGTCAACCCATACGGAAACCTCCTCCCGTTTCGATCCATTCCTTGCCTCTGAAGCAATGCAATGTAATAGATATACGCAAACCACTTGCTTTCCGTATGATTTGAGTTCATGATCGGTGACTTCAACAACGAAGCACCAGATGCCCAAGATCACCAAGCCCCAACGAGTCGCCCTTTATGCGAGGGTCAGCACCGATAAACAAAGCACTGAAAACCAACTTACCGAGCTGCGTGATGCTGCCAAGCGCAT
>CANFZL010000233.1 GCA_947451205.1 Comamonadaceae bacterium | reverse complement strand
GACGGCCATGTGGCCGCTTTGCGTTTCTTTGCCGCCGAAGCCGCCGCCCATGCGCCGGCATTCGACGCGGACCGCGTTGTTGTCAATGCCGAGCGCGTGTGAGACCCAGTGTTGGGCTTCGCCGGGGTGCTGCGTGCTGGCGTACACCAACCACTGGTTTTGCTCTTGCGGCAGCACGTAGGCGATCTGGCCTTCGAGGTAAAAATGCTCTTGGCCGCCGACTTCCAGCGCGCCGCTCAAGGTGTGCGGCGCGCGTGCCAAGGCCGTATCAGCCGCACCCCGCTTAACCACCACCGGTGGCAGCACAAAATTTTTCGCAGCAAGTGCTTCTTGCACGGTCAGCACGGCGGGCAAGGCTTCAATGTTCAAAACAACTTTGCGGGCTGCGTGCCGAGCCTGCATCACCGTGTCAGCCACCACGAGGCCAATGACTTGGCCGACGTGCTCGACCTTATCAAGCGCAAAGATCGGTTCGTCGTGCACAAAAGTGGCCAGCAGCGGATCGCCCGGGACGTCGGCCGCCAGCACCACGCCGCGCACGCCGGGCATGGCCAGTGCTGCCGTCGCATCAACGTCCAGTAATTTGCCGTGCGCCACGGTTGACAAAATGGGCGCTGCAAACAGCGTGCCTCTGACTTCCGGAATGTCGTCGATGTAGTTCGCTGCACCGGCGACTTGCGCCCTAGCACTTTCGTGAAAATGCGATTGACCGGCGGCCGTTGACCGGACTACAAGATTGTCGGGGGCGTTCATGTCAATGCCTCCAGCTTGAAAGCTTCGAGGTTGATGTGTTGCTCGCCCTGGCTCTCAAGCCAAAAGCGTTGCAGCAGATTACCCAGCACTTCTCGGCGATATGTGGACGATGCGCGCATGTCCGAAATCGGCTCGAACTCAGCGCGCAAGGTTTGCATGGCCGTTTGTACGCTGGCCTGCGACCACAACTGACCCCGCAGCGCAGCTTCGGTTTGCCAGGCCCGCACCGGCGTGGCGGCCACACCGCCGGCACCGATAGAGATGTCGCTCACCACGCCTGCATCGAGTGTCAGATTCAGGACCAGACAGACGGCTGAAATATCGTCGTCGTAGCGTTTCGAGATCTTGTAGGCGCGCAACAAAGAAGATGTTGCCGTTGGCAGAGGCACTTTGATAAACGCCAGTACTTCGTCCGCCGCCAGCAGGTTTTGGCGGTAGCCGGTGTAGAAGTCTTCCAGCGGCATCTCACGTTCGCCGCGCACGCTGGCCAGCACGATGCGGCTTTTCAGCGCGATCAACAGCGGCATGGAGTCGCCAATGGGTGAGCCGTTGGCGACGTTGCCGCCCAGCGTGCCCGAGTTGCGCACCGGCAGACCGGCGAAGCGTGCGGCAAATGTTGTGAGCTCTGGCCAACTTTGAAGCAGAGCGGTAAAGGCGTCTTGCAAGGTGGCGGCAGCGCCAATCACCCATTCGCCACCGCGCTGTTCAATGCGCCGCAGTTCCGCCACGCGGGTGATGTCGATCACGGCATCAAACTGCTTGTGCAGCTTGGTCACCCAGAGCCCGACATCGGTGCAACCGGCCACCAGTTGGGCTGTGGGTTGCGCGGCGCGGGCAGCCAGCAACGCTGCCAGCGTGCCGGGCAATTGGTAGGCGCTGTAGGGGTCGTTGGCGTCAGGCGCTTGCGGCTGAATCTCGGCCAGTTGTCGGGTGATGGTGGGATGGTCTAGGCGTACGTCCGGCAAGCTGGACATTTGCTGAGCCGCATCCAGAATCGGCCGGTAGCCGGTGCAGCGGCACAGGTTGCCAGAGAGTTCCGTTTGGGCGAGTTCGCGTGTGATGGGCTGGCCCTGCAATACGTGGTTTTGGTACATGCCAAACAGGCTCATGACAAAGCCTGGCGTGCAAAAACCGCATTGCGATGCGTGGCACTGAACCATGGCTTCTTGCGCCGGGTGCTGGCTGATGGCTTTCCCTTCGTTCGCAGCGCTCGCTGGACTGAGGTCTTCGACCGTCCACAGCGCCAGCCCATGCACCGAATGGGCCATGCGGATGCAACTGTTGACGGCTTTGAAAGTCAGTTGCTCGCCTTTACCATCTCCGTTGGCCTCGCCCAGCACCACGGTGCAGGCACCGCAGTCGCCTTCGCCGCAGCCTTCTTTGGTGCCGGTGAGGCACAAGTCTTCGCGCAAGACCTCTAGCAGCGTGCGGGTGGGTGGTACATTGCTCAGCGTCACGACTTCGCCGCGCCTCAGGAACTGAATGGTTTGACTGTTGGGGGTGGGCATAGGAAAGTCAGGTTAAACAATCAAGCAAACGTCGGCATACGGATCGGCATATCACTCGCATGGTTAAACAGGTATGAATGATCAGGCGCTTTTCGACAAGATAGACCTCCATCTCATCAGGGTCTTAAACACCGTGCTCACAGAACGCAGCGTTTCGCGCGCCGCCATCCGTCTTGGAATGTACCAACCCGCCGTCAGCGCGGCGTTGCGGCGCCTGCGTGATTTGGCGGGTGACCCCTTGTTGGTGCGCTCAGGCGCTGGCATGGTGCCGACCGATGCAGGTCTGCGCATGATCGAGCCATCGGCCAGCATTTTGCGGGCTGCCGAGGTGATGTTCAGCGATGCCCGTGGATTTGATCCGGCCACCGCCAAAACAGTGTTCAGTCTGGCAGCCAGCGACTACCTCGACCCGCTGTTTTTGCCGCAGTTGGTGGCGCAGATCAAGTCGCAAGCGCCGCATTGCCGGATTGAGATGCGGGCGCTGTCGCCGGAGTCCGATTACCGCGCGCATCTGGCTCAGGGCGACATTGACATCGTCATCGGCAACTGGGCTTCGCCGCCGGATGACCTGCACATGGGGCGTTTGTTTGGTGACGAGGTGGTGTGCCTGGTGTCCCGCGAGCACCCGGCTGTACGGCGTGGCTGGGACGCCAAGAGCTGGTTAGAAGCCGAGCACATTGCACCTACGCCGACTTACCTGGGTGCCAAAGGCGTGATCGACGACCACTTGGAGCAGCTCGGCTTGCAGCGCAACATCATGGCGCGCTGCCCGCACTTTGGACTCATTCCCGCGATGGTGGCATCAAGCTTGCTGGTGCTGACCACCGGGCGGCAGTACTGCGAGCGCTACAGCGAGGTACTGCCCTTGAAGATCTTGCCTTGTCCGATTGAATTTCCCCGCATGATGTATTACCAGCTTTGGCACGAACGCTCACACGCCTCCAACTCCGCCAAGTGGTTGCGCGAGCGGGTGAAGGCTGTCGCCATGGCGCTTCGAAAAGAAGAGCCTCAACATGGATAAACAGGCCTCGGCCAGCCCACGGCTGCAACTCCACGGCATCACCAAACGCTACCCAGCAGTGGTGGCCAACAGTGAGGTCTCACTGACGGTGCAGCCAGGAGAAATCCATGCCGTGCTGGGCGAAAACGGTGCGGGCAAATCGACGCTGATGAAGATCATTTACGGTTCTGTCAAGCCTGATGCCGGCAGCGTCATGATCGACGGCGTGGCGGTGACGATTCGCAATCCACAAGAAGCCAGAGCGCTGGGCATCAGCATGGTGTTTCAGCATTTCAATTTGTTTGAAACGCTGACCGTGGCTGAGAACGTCTGGCTCGGGCTCGACAAACAGTTGAGTCTGGCCGAGGTGTCTGCGCAAATTGCAGCCACCACCGAAGAATACGGTCTGCAACTCGACCCGTCGCGGCCGGTGCACACCCTCAGCGTGGGCGAGCGCCAGCGGGTCGAGATCGTGCGCGCGCTGCTAACGCATCCGAAGCTGTTGATCTTGGACGAACCGACCTCGGTGCTGACACCGCAGGCGGTTGACAAACTCTTCGTCACCTTGCGTCTGTTGGCCGCGCGCGGTTGCAGCATTTTGTACATCAGCCACAAGCTGCATGAAATTCGCGCCCTGTGCACCGCCTGCACGGTGCTGCGCGGCGGCAAGGTCACTGGCGTGTGCGACCCGCAGCAAGAGTCCAACGCGTCATTGAGCCGCCTGATGATTGGTGCCGAGCCGCCAGCGCTGGAGCACCGCGCCTTGCATGCCGGTGCCGTGGTGTTGCAGGTGCGTGCCTTGAGCCTCGCGCGTGAAGATCAGTTCGGTGTTGACCTAGACCGCATCAG
>CANFZL010000232.1 GCA_947451205.1 Comamonadaceae bacterium | reverse complement strand
GGCATTGCCGGGGTCTCCGGCAATGGCCAAAAAGAGCTGCTCTATGCGCTGTCAGGTGAAGACACGCGCGCACCCGCCGATGCGATTCACGTCAAGGGCGAGCCTGTCGGCAAACAAGGCCCGATGCAGCGCCGAGACCGTGGCGTGCATTTTGTGCCTGAAGAACGGCTGGGACGCGGCGCGGTGCCGTCGCTTGGCCTCGCACAAAACTTGTTGTTAACGCGGCGCGATGCTGTCGGCCGTGGCGGCTGGCTGCAGTTGGCCCGTTTGCAGGCGCAGGCTGAAGGCATCATCCAGCGCTTCAACGTTAAGACCGGAGGGCCGCATGCGCCAGCGCGGTCACTGTCGGGCGGTAATTTGCAAAAATTCATCGTTGGTCGTGAGATCGAAGCGGGCCCTGAGTTGTTGATCGTCTCGCAGCCGACTTGGGGCGTTGACGTTGGTGCAGCGGCTCAGATTCGCGGTGAGATTTTGAAGTTGCGCGACGCCGGTTGTGCGGTCTTGGTGGTGAGTGAGGAGCTGGAAGAATTGTTTGAAATTTGCGACCGCCTGTATGTCATGGCCAAGGGTCAAACCTCGCCGTCGCTGCCGCGTGCAGAGGCGACGGTTGAGCGCGTGGGGCTGTGGATGAGTGGTCTTTGGCACGACGAAGTACAAGCTGAAGCGACGGGACAAGGAGCGAGCCATGGCTGAGTTTTTCAAGCTGCGGCTGCAACTCGAAGCGCGCCCGTACGCTTCGCGCACTTGGGGTTATTTGTCGCCAGTGCTGGCGCTGCTGATCACGGTGGTGATCGGTTTGCTGTTGTTCATCGCACTGGGGAAAAATCCGCTGCAGGGCTTGCAGGTGTTTTTCTGGGAACCCATCCGCAGCGCCTATGCGCTGGGCGAGCTGATGGTCAAAGCCACGCCGCTGTTGATCATCGCGCTCGGGCTGGCGGTGTGTTTTCGTTCCAATGTTTGGAACATCGGTGCTGAAGGTCAATTCATCATCGGCGCGGTGACCGCTGGCGGCGTGGCGATGCTGGCTGACAAGTCGACCGGTGCCTGGATCATCCCAGCCATTGTGCTGGCGGGCGCGCTGGGCGGCATGCTGTGGGCCGGCATCACGGCGCTGCTGCGGGACCGTTTCAATGCCAACGAGATTCTGGTCAGCTTGATGCTGGTGTATGTAGCCGACATGGTGCTGAGCTACCTCGTGTATGGCCCCTGGAAAGACCCGGCGGGCTACAACTTTCCGCAAACCAAAACCTTCGATGCGGTCACGCAAATTCCCCGGCTGATGGCGGGCTCGCGGGCCAACATCGGCATCTTGCTGGCGCTGGCCGGTGCCGCCGCGCTGTGGCTGTATTTGTACCGTACCTACGCCGGTTTTGCACAGCAGGTGGGCGGTCTGGCACCCGCCGCTGCACGTTACGCCGGGTTTTCGTCGAGCAGGGCTTTGTGGGTGGCGCTGCTGGTGTCGGGGGCTGCGGCCGGTGTGGCCGGCGCGCTTGAAGTCGCCGGCCCGATTGGCCAGCTTTCGCCGTACGTGCCGGCGGGCTATGGCTTTGCCGCCATCATCGTCGCCTTTGTCGGGCGTTTGCACCCGGTTGGCATCGTCTTTTCGGCACTGCTCATGAGCATGTTTTACATTGGTGGCGAATTGGCGCAGTCGCGTCTGGGTCTGCCCAAATCTCTCACCGGTGTGTTTCAAGGCTTGCTGCTGTTCAGCCTGCTGGCCTGCGACACCCTGATCGCTTACCGCATCAAGATCACGCAAGGGGCTCGCTGATGGACTCCACGGCCTTGCTGCTCGCAGCCACCTTGAGCGCCGGCACCGTGCTGGCGATTGCGGCCCTTGGGCTGCTCATCAACGAGAAAGCCGGCATCGTCAATTTGGGTGCTGAAGGCATGATGCTGTGCGCTGCGCTGGCCGGTTTTGCCACCGTCGTGCACACCGGCAACAGCTGGCTGGGCTTTGGCGCAGGCATGTTGGCTGGCGCGCTGTTGGCAGGCTTGTTTGGTGTGCTGGTGATCTGGCTCAACACCAACCAGTACGCCACCGGTTTGGCGCTGAGCTTGTTTGGGGCGGGATTTTCAGCCTTTGCCGGCACGCGTTATGTGCAAGAAAAACTGCCCGAGCAAAGCCATTTCGCCATTCCATGGTTGGCTGATCTGCCGTTTGTCGGGCCTGCATTTTTTCGCCAGCACCCGATGGTTTACCTGACCATCGCTTTGACGTTTGGCTTGATCTGGTTTTTGTACCGGACCCGGGCCGGTCTGGTCCTGCGCTCGGTCGGCGAAAGCCCTGAATCAGCCCATGCGCTCGGTTATCCGGTGCGGCGCATTCGGCTGGCGGCGGTGATGGTCGGCGGCTCGTTGTGCGGTTTGGCTGGCGCTTATGTGTCGGTCGTTTACACGCCCTTGTGGGTCGAGGGCATGATCGCCGGCAAGGGCTGGATTGCGTTGGCGCTCACCACCTTCGCCACCTGGCGTCCGGCACGTGTTTTGCTAGGTGCTTATCTGTTCGGCGGCGTGACCATGCTGCAGTTTCATTTGCAGGGCATGGGCGTCGATATCCCGAGCCAGTTCCTGACGATGTTGCCGTATCTGTCGACCATCGTGGTGCTGGTGCTAATCTCGTGCAACCCGCAATGGATTCGCCTGAACATGCCTTCGTCGATCGGCAAGCCCTTCCATCCGGGGTCGTGACTTGGATGATTTGTTTTTTTCCTGGGCCCTTCACGGGGCTCATTTTTCGTAACCGTCGCTACTGGAGTCGACATGACTGATTTGCAAAAACGTTCCTTGCTCAAGTTCGCTGCAATTTCTGCAGTGGCTGCCGCAGCCCTGGTGGGTTGCGGTAAAAAAGAAGAACCACCAGCGCCGGCCCCTGTGGCTGCGCCGGCCAAGGCGGAACCGCTCAAAATTGCGTTTGCCTACGTTGGCCCGGTTGGCGACGGCGGCTGGACCTTTGCCCACGACAACGGCCGAAAAGCGGTTGAAGCTGCCTACGGCGACAAGGTCGTCACCAGCTTTGTTGAAAAAGTGCCTGAGTCCGCCGACGCCGAGCGCGTGCTGCGCGACATGGCCGGTCAAGGCAACAAGCTGATTTTCGGCACAACCTTTGGCTACATGGAGCCGATGCTCAAAGTCGCTGCTGATTTCAAAGACGTCAAGTTTGAGCATGCCACCGGCTACAAAACTGCCGACAACATGCGCACTTATGACAGCCGCACTTACGAAGGCGCTTACCTGGCTGGCGTGATCGCCGGCAAGATGAGCAAGACCGGCACGCTCGGCGTGGTCGGCTCAGTGCCGATTCCTGAAGTCGTGCGCAACATCAACAGCTTCACGCTGGGCGCGCAGTCGGTCAATCCGAAAGTCAAGACCAAAGTCGTCTGGGTCAACGAGTGGTTCAACCCACCCAAAGAAACCGAAGCCGCTACCGCGCTGATCAACGGCGGCGCTGACGTGCTATTCCAAAACACCGACTCTTCGGCCGTGCTGCAGACCGCTGAGAAAATGGGCAAGCGCGCCTTCGGTTGGGATTCCGACATGACCGCCTACGGCCCCAAGGCTCACCTCGGTTCAGCGATCATCAACTGGGGTCCGTACTACGTCAAAGCAGTGGGCGAAGCACTTGAGGGCAAATGGGCGACAGGTCAAGCTTGGTGGGGCGTGAAAGAAGGCGCGATTGACATGGTGTCGATCGCCGCTGACGTGCCAGAGGCCACGAAAAAGCGCGTTGATGAAGTCAAGGCCGGTTTGAAAGACGGCAGCTTCGCCATCTGGAAGGGCCCGATCATGGACAACACGGGCAAGGTCTTGATCGCCAAAGATGTCGTTGCGGATGACAAATTTTTGGGTGGCCTGAAGTCTTACGTTAAGGGCGTTGAAGGCAAGGTGCCGGGTAACTGATCCAGCCTCTGCTGAACTTTTAAAACAGCTGCCTTTGGGCAGCTGTTTTTGTTTGAGTATTAAGCGTTGAAATGTAGAGGGTGTAAATCTCCAGCCTCTCGTCATGGCGAGCGTAGCGCGGCAGTCCATGGGCCGTCATGGCGAGCGTAGCGCGGCCATCCATCGTGGAGGTGCGCGGTGATGGACTGCCGCGCTACGCTCGCAGTGACGAAATTTATGCGTTCCCAGTGACGTAATTTGCACACTCGCCGTGACAGGAATTTTTCTCACAGCGACAGATCT
>CANFZL010000231.1 GCA_947451205.1 Comamonadaceae bacterium | reverse complement strand
TTTCAACGTCGCCAAAATCATCAGCTACGTCAGCCAGTTCATGACGCTGGAGCCTGGTGATGTCATCACCACCGGCACGCCACCTGGCGTCGGAATGGGCATGAAACCACCGTCTTACCTGAAAAAGGGTGACGTGGTGACGCTCGGTATCGAGGGCTTGGGCGAACAAAGCCAAACCATCGTTCCGTTCAAACTCTGAGCGGTTAAATTGCGGGGGATCGGCCAGGGGGCTGGCCTCCTTCAGGGACATGGATAACATTCTCCCTGTAGGAGCCGAGCCCTGTCCGTCATGACGAGCGAAGCGCGGTCATCCAACCTCGACGTGTGCAAAACCACCAGAAAATACAGTCATGACCACACCCGACAACCAAGACATCTTGATCCACACCGAAGCGGCAGTGACCACCATCACCATCAACCGGGTCGACAAGAAAAACTCGATCACCTCCGTCATGTACGCCGCGCTAGCCGACGCGCTTGACAGCGCCAGCCGGGATGCCGCTGTGCGTGTGGTGGTGATTCAGGGTCACGAGACTATCTTCTCGGCCGGCAATGACATTCGCGACTTTCTCGATGTGCCGCCTGACCATGCGGACGCGCCGGTGTTTCGTTTCATGCGCGGCATCAGCACCTTTGCCAAACCCATCGTGGCCTCGGTCTGTGGCCCGGCGGTCGGCATTGGCACCACGCTGCTGCTGCATTGCGACCTGGTTTACGCCGGGGACAATGCCGCGTTCTCGATGCCCTTCGTTAACTTGGGCATCTGCCCTGAAGCCGGTTCCAGCTTGTTGGTTCCGCAACTGATGGGCCATCAACGCGCGGCTGAAGCACTGCTGCTGGGAGAGCCCTTCATGGCAGAAACAGCGCTCGAAGTGGGGCTGATCAACCGCATCGTGCCGCCTTCAGAAGCCAACGCGCTGGCACAACGCCAAGCGCAAAAACTCGCCGCCAAGCCGCTGAGCTCTTTGATAGAAACCAAGCGCTTGATGAAAAAAGGCAATGCTGCCGTGGTGGCTGAGCGTATTGAAGAAGAGGGCGCCAGCTTTGGCCGCATGCTGTCAGAGCCTGCCGCCCGCGAAGCCTTCTCGGCTTTCATGGAAAAACGCAAGCCAGACTTTTCTCAAGTTTGAACTGAGTTTCACGGGCTCTGCATGGGTGCAAAGGGGTTTATTCGTACCCCTTTAATCAGGAGGAGACGCCCATGTGAGCTTGAGTGGCCGCAGATATATTTTATTCAACGCAGGGAATAACTTGATATCTCGCACAACCACTAGGCCAAGCCATGAAACCAGAATTTGGAGAAGAGCATGCCACTAGTCGAGCTGGTCACATCGGCATTCATGCAGTTTTTTCTGGACGAGGCTGGCGGCTCCTTGATGGAGTACGTATTGCTCGCGGCATTGGTCGCGACGGTGTGCACTCTCATTGTGTTGGCCAGCGAAAAAATAATCTAAACAGCACCACCTTCAGCAGTTCGCTGTTGAGGTCAACAGCCAGCATTCGTTGAGCTGAGCCAAGGCATGAAAGACATTTCATCTTGGTTCAAACTGCTGAGCCTGCTGCTCAGTAATCCGCGCTACAGCCTTCTTTTGGGCTTGCTAGTCATCGCCTCTGTCAGCGACTGCCGCCACTACAAGATTCCGAATTGGTTGACCCTTGGCGGCAGCGTCTCGGCTCTGATCTACAGCACTTTCATGCCGTTTTCACCGCAGCTGGGTTTGGGTTGGTCCCTTGGCGGTTTTTCGCTGGGTTTGAGCTTCATGCTGCCGCTTTACATACTGGGGATGATGGGTGCCGGCGACGTCAAGCTGATGGCCATGGTGGGTGCTTTTCTGGGCATGACACACACCCTTTATGCATTGCAGTTTGTTGTTGTGTCGGGCGGACTGGCTGCATTGGCATTTGCGCTCTGGCATCAATCGTTGCTGCGCCTAGCTGGCAATATCAAGCTGTCTTTGACATCACTGCTGCCTTCAACAAAGGGTGGTTTTCGGTTGCAGGTCACTGGGGTCGGTCAAGAGTCGGTTGGTAAATTTCCCAACGCCGTGAGCATCACCTTCGGCACAACAGCCTACCTTATCGCGAATCAGCTGGGTTATGTCTGAGTTCACGTTGACCATCCCAGTCATGCAAGCCAAATGTGACGGCACGGCGAAGAAAGGCACGAGATGAAAATTGCAGTCATATCTTCTAATGAGGCTCGCCTGCAAGAGATGGGTCGCTTGCTGGCGTTAAACCGTCATAACGTGCTGTTGACCAGTGGCGAAAAAACTAAAATTCGCAGCGTTGCAGAGCAAGATACGCCCGACCTGATGCTGATCGATGGCGTGTGCTGCGACCCTGATGATCTTGCGTTGGTCGACTATGTCACCACCCATCACCCAGCCACAGCGGTGGTTTTGCTGTGCACGACACAAACACCCGAGTTCTTGATCCACGCCATGCGAGTCGGTGTGCGAGAAGTCTTGCCTTCACCTGCCGGCCCAGAGGCCATTGAGGCGGCGGTGAACCGTGTCGCCGCTAAGCTGCAAGGCAGCAGCCAACGCCAATCGGGTAAGTTGCTGGCTTTTTTGGGCTGCAAGGGTGGCAGTGGAACCACCTTCATCGCCACCAATCTAGGCTTTCACTTGGCTGAGTTCAGGTCGGTTTTGTTGATCGACCTTAACCTTCAGTTTGGCGATGCATTGTCGTTTGTGTATGAGCCTCCGCCTGCCTTAACCATCGCCGATGTGGCGCGTGATATCAATCGCTTAAACGCTTCTTTTTTGGCGGCAACGGCTGTCAAGGCCGCGCCTAACTACAGCGTTTTGGCAGCGCCAGAAGCCCTGACGCAAGCGATGGCCATCAAGCCTGAACACACGGAGGCCATCATCAAACTGGCGCTCATGCACTACGACTTTGTGCTTCTCGACCTGCCTCGAATTCTGGACACACTTGCGCTCAAGGCGCTGGACTGTGCTGACAAAATTTATCCGGTGTTGCAGGCCGGTGTGCCGGGCATCCATAACGCTCAAAAATTACTCACGGTGTTCCGCTCGTTGGGCTATCCCGAGACCAAGACTGAGATCATCGTCAATCGCTTTGAAAAGGGTGGCGACATCGGCTTCAGTGAAATCGAGCAGTCCTTGAGTGGTGCCATCGTGCGCACAGTGCCTAACTCTTACAAGGAGGTGAATGATTCGATCAACCAAGGTCGTGCCTTGTTGGCGTCTTCGCGCTCTAACGCAGTGTCAAAAAGTCTGGCCGAGTTGGCGGCGTCCTTGATTCCACCCAACGATGACGTTCGCGGTTTGTTAGGCCGCTTCTTCAAGCGAACATAAGTGATGGCTAGCGGTGGCCAAGTGCATTGGTGATGGCTTGTTGCAGCATTGTCTGAAAGTTAGAATTTTTCAGCATGCCCAACCCATTGGTTGTGATGTCGATCACTGTCTGAGTACGCAACACTTGATTGTTCAGGGTGTTTTGCAAGTAAGTTCCCAGCGGTAGGTTCATGGCCCCTGCATCGACCACATTGCCGATCCCATTTTGAATGACTTGCGGTTGCAAGTTGATTTGCTGGCTGAGGTGTTGAGCCTGCACGGAGGTGAGTTTGCTGAGGTCACCCAACTGCAGCGTCATGCTGGTGACGAGCTCCTGGTTGATATAAGTCGCCCGGCTGATACCGAAGGACACCACCAGTCCAAGACCTAAGTCAAAACCACCGCGCATCTTGTCGAGGCGCTGGTTGCTGACGGTCATCCAGACGGGCGTTTTGGTCATGTCAACCGTTGATTCAGCGTGCGCCAAGTTAGCTGTACTGAGCAGCAGCGCATACAAGCTGATGAGCAATCGGCATCGTCTGTGGTGAAACATTAGAAATCTCCTGGCCCGTTTTTGGGCAACGTCACGTTGGTGAGACTTCCCCGATTGACACCATCTGCCAGCAGGGCTTGCGGTGCCGCCCGCCAGTCAACGGCGAGATTGAAACGAGCAGACTCAACCCGGTTGTGAATCACCAACAGCAAGCCGCTGGGCCAACTGGCGTTGAACGCGGCGCGGGATACGGCGCGCGTGCCGTTGGCGGGGTCGCCGAGCAGTACCCGATCACCCTTCAGCCCTTTGAGGACGACGAAATGCATGTAGCCGTTTTCGTTGATGAGCACGATGGCAGGGAGTCGGGCTTCAACCAGCTTTTCGAGCGGTTGCTC
>CANFZL010000230.1 GCA_947451205.1 Comamonadaceae bacterium | reverse complement strand
TGCCAACCAGCGCTTGGTAATAACGCCGCCACACCAGCGCCCGGGCTTGGCTGTCATCTTCCAGCAAGTCGTAGTTGACGGGCAAGCCCAGGCTTTGCAAGACCGCCACCGGGGCGCTGCGCAACAAGGCCGCGAACCAGCCGTGAAAGGTGCGTATTTGCACCGACCGGCCAGTGGCCAACATGGCCGCATACAAGCCCTGAAGCTGCGTTGCCAAGCGTGACGCCGTGGCCTCGTCGTGCAGGCCGGGCACGCCGCGAATCTGCAATTCGTGCAACAGCTTGGCGCGGTCTGCATGGGCAAATTCGGTCAGCCATTCGTAGAGCCGTTCGCGCATTTCACCGGCCGCACGCTTGGTGAAGGTGATGGCCAGAATCTCCTGCGGCTGCAAAGCATACTGGCCATCGGTGGCGGCTTTTTCTGCGCCTTCAAGCAAGGCGCGCACCATGCGCGAGACCAGCATCCAAGTCTTGCCGGCACCAGCGCAAGCCTCGACCGCCACGCTGCGGCGCGGGTCGCAGGCAATGACGTAAAAGGCGTCGGACGTGACCAGCTCGCCGTTGCGTTCGTAAGCGGCTGGCTGCGTCATGCGGCCACCCGAAAGTCACGCCGGCACAGACCGCGGGCATCGCAATAGTCGCAAGCCTTGCCTTCGCCGATGGCTGGCAATCGTACGCCCTCGGCAATACGGCTCATGTCACTCAAAATACTGCCAATCAACTCATCTCGCAGGTTAACGATGTCCTCTTGTGCATAGCTTTTGGTCGGCTCTTTTTCACCCAAATTCACATAGGACGCACTCAAAGGATCGTCGCTCAACAAAGCCGCATAAAACGGCAGCTGCGTGTCTTCCTGCGGGTCGTTGATGCGATCCGAGGTGGTGCTGCGCGACTCGGTTTTGTAATCCATCACCAGCGGCTGGCCATCGGGCAGGCGGTCAATCCGGTCGATTTTGCCAATCAGTGTGAGTGGGCCGATGGGCATTTCTTTCCACTGCTCGGCCTCGGCAAATTGCGCGCCTGTTGCCTCATGGCCCGACAGCCACAACAAGTAGCCCTCACGCACCCGTGGCCACGCGGCGGCAAAGGGCAAGAACTCGCTGTCGGCCAGCGCCATCTCGCGCGTGGCGCGCTCAGCGGCTTGGTTCATCATCAGCACCCGCTCAGACGCATCGGCGGTCGGGGTCTGTTTGAGCGCGACGTGAAAGTGACTCAGCAGCGCGTGCAGCCAATTGCCAAAATCCCGTTTGCCCAACTCGCCGTCCAGCTCCTCCACGGCTTGCAGCTTGAGTTGGCGCATCGCAAAAAACCGGTAGGGGCAGCGGCGCAAATCTTCATACGCACTGGCCGACAAGCGCGTCACCGGCAAGGCCTGACCAATAGGTGCGGGCATGGGTGTTGGCTGCAGGGTCAGCGCGCGCTGCACGCGCACATCTGCAGCCAATTCAACCTCAGGCACGAGCAGCAAGGCCTGCACAAAACCGCTAGGCATGAGGCGTTCGCCGCCTTCGCTGTTGCGCCACAGCACGTCAACTGGATGGAACTGCAAGGCATACAGCCAGGCAGCGCGAGCGGCTAGCGCCAAGGTCTCGCGTGAAGGCAAACCGAGCAACTCGCGTTGCGTCGGCGTCCACTGGCCGGGCGGTTCGGGCGACACCGGCAAACGGACTTCATCAGCGCCCGGAAAAACCACCGCCTGCATAGGCCGGCCCAGCAATTGGCTCAGCGGCAAGATCACCACTTGCGCTTCAGGCGGATGTTCGGGCGTGAAGCTGGCCGACTCCAGCACCTGATTGACCCAGGCGGTGAAGTCGCGCAGGCTCATGCGCGCAGCAAAGGTTTCAAATTCGTTTTCCAGGCCTTCGCGCAGCCGCAACGCGTCCATCACGGCCTGCCCGGCGGTGTCGCTGAGCAGGGCTTCCCATTGCTTGGACGCTTGTAGCGCGGCACGGAGCGAGCACAGCCAAAGCATCAGTGGCTTGCCGCCTTGCATTGGCGCCAGCAATGGGGCAGCCAGTGCGGCCAACGCAGCACTGGCGGTCAGTGAGGCGGTTTCAGCGCGGCTGACCGAACGCCATTCGCGCACACCGGTTTTTCGCAATTCGATTTCGGCTGCTGTGACAGCCGCCGTATTGAAGACAGGTGCATTTTTCAGCCAGTCGAGCATGGCGTCGGTCGAGGCGTCCCAGGTCGCCGCCCGCAGCAGGCTCATCAGCGCTGCCGCCGAACGCGTGGTGGACAACTTCCAGCCGGTTTCGTCGCGCACGGCCACACCTTTGTTGGCGAGCATGGCTCGTACGCGTCGGGTCAGCACACGGTCTTGCGCTACCAAGGCGACCGGCAGACAGCCTTGGCCGAGTCGCGCCAACACGCAGGCGGTGGCGCGCTGCGCCTCGTCTTCGGCGTCTTGCGCGAGTTGCAAGTTTGGGAGCGTTTCAGTACCGGGCAATTCGTCATCAACCAAGCGCAAAGTCACCGCACGGCCACCCCACTGCGCCTTCAAAGCGTCGGTCAGCGGATCGGCCTGAAAACCTTCCAGCACCAGCAACAAATCACCCGTGGCACCGAACAAAACATCGGTCGGGTAAGCAGAGGTCGACGCCCAAGCCAGCGCAATTTGACCCACTGCCGACTCCAACGCCAGCAGCGGCGCATCCATGCCGGCCGCCAACAAGCCGCTTAGGCGCTGTCCCCATTCAGGGCGTTGTGCTGGCGGCAAGGCAGCCGCCAACCGCGCCACCGACCAAGCCGATTCCACCAAACGAGCCGCCAACAGGTCTTTGTGCGTGCCCAGACCGGCGCGCTCCAACAATCCGGCGGCCGTCAGCAAGTCACAGGCAGCGTCCATCCGTATGTCGCTGACAGCGGGTTCAAAAGGACCGTCCAGTGGCGCCTGCAAACTGTTGGCCCAGTTCATGGTGGTTTCGAAGCGCGGTACAAACGAAGCCGTGCCTTGCGCCGCCCAAGCCATGCGCGCCTGTTGCATCAACTGCGCATAGGGCACCAACACGACGCAGGCAGCCGGGTGCAAACCGCGGCTGGCAATGTGGTCGTGGATTTGTCGGGTCACGCGGGACCAGCTGACATCAATGAAGTGGGATGGCGTCACGATTAGAGTTACAGGTGGAAGTTGGAGACTTGGCTATCGTGCTCATAGAAAAAGCGGAAGGCTTCACCGGCAACGAGGGTACTGGCTTTCTGACACAATAACCTGAACTTTTGCCGCATCTTGAACAACCTTTTGAAGGAGCCATCATGGCCAACGAACTGATTAAACATACCACCGATGCCACCTTCGAAGCCGACGTGCTCAAGTCGACACAACCTGTGTTGGTCGACTACTGGGCCGAGTGGTGCGGTCCTTGCAAGATGATTGCGCCCATTCTCGATGAAGTCGCCACCAGCTACGAGGGCAAACTGCAGATTGCCAAGATGAACGTCGACGAGAACCGCGACATCCCAGCCAAGTTCGGTATTCGCGGTATCCCGACGCTGATGTTGTTCAAAGACGGCGAACTGGCCGCAACCAAAGTCGGCGCCATGAGCAAGTCTCAATTGACCGCTTTCATCGACCAGCAACTGGCCTGAAGCCCACCTAAAAAAGAAGCTCCGCAGAGCTTCTTTTTTTTTGATCCCTGCTCGTCCTTGTGCCATAGCGCACTGCCGAGCCTGATAAACCCTCATTTTTTCCTGTCATAATTCGCGATATTCGCTGCTGTCTTCTAGACAGAGATTGCGGATTTAAGCGCTGACAGCCGGTTTTTAGAAATTCCCCTCTGAGCCGTCATCTCGCTGACTCGATTTATCCAACCTCCCCCCGATTTTTCAGTTGAACTCTCCTCGAAGTGTTCTCATTACGCAGGTCACCCCATGCACTTAAACGAACTCAAGGCACTGCACGTGTCTGAAGTCCTCAAGCAAGCCGAAGCCCTTGAGATCGAAAACGTTGGCCGGATGCGCAAGCAGGAATTGATGTTTGCCATCATCAAAAAGCGCGCCAAGACGGGTGAGACCATCGTCGCTGACGGCGTTTTGGAAGTGCTGCCCGATGGCTTCGGCTTTTTGCGCGCACCGGATTCGAGCTACACCGCCTCGACCGACGACATCTACATCAGCCCAAGCCAGATCCGCCGCTTCAACCTGAACACCGGCGACATGATCGAAGGTGAAGTTCGCACCCCCAAAGACGGTGAGCGTTACTTTGCGCTGAACAAGCTCGACAAGATCAAC
>CANFZL010000229.1 GCA_947451205.1 Comamonadaceae bacterium | reverse complement strand
GGCCCTTCATGCCTTTTTCAAGGATGAAGCCGCGAATGCTTTCTTGACCGCCGACTTGGCCGTCTTCGTCTTCAAGCTTGGCCCAGACCACGAACACATCGGCGATCGGGCTGTTGGTGATCCACATCTTCGCGCCGCGCATGATGAAGCCGCCGTCGACGGGTTTGGCGCGCGTCAACATGCTGGCCGGGTCGGAGCCGTGGTTGGGTTCGGTCAAGCCGAAGCAGCCGACCCATTCGCCGGTGGCGAGTTTGGGCAGGAATTTTTCTCTTTGCGCTTCGCTGCCGTATTCGTTGATCGGGTGCATGACCAGTGAGCTTTGCACGCTGATGGCGCTGCGGTAGCCGCTGTCGACACGCTCGACTTCGCGGGCGATCAGGCCGTAGGCGACGTAGCTCAAGCCGGCGCAGCCGTAGCCTTCGATCGTTGAGCCCAAAAAGCCCATGGCACCGGCTTCGGTCATGATCTCGCGGTCAAACGTTTCGTGGCGCGCGGCCATCAGCACGCGTGTTTGCAGCTTGTCCTGACAAAATTCGTGGGCAGCTTCGACGATGGCGCGCTCGTCGTCGCTCAATTGCTGGCTCAGAAAAAATGGATCTTCCCACTTGAATTTGACGGACATGGCATGGTTCCTTGAATATGACTGCAAAGTGTAGAGCCTGCCAAAGCGTGCTCGGCAAGACTGGACTTGAAACATGATTGTTCTGCAATCAAGAATAGCTGTCTAATATCAATTAACGATTCAACGATATATTTTTTGTATTTATGGAATTTCGACATCTTCGTTACTTTCTGGTGCTGGCCGAGGAACTGCATTTCGGCCGGGCAGCGCGTCGACTGTCTATGTCGCAGCCGCCGCTGTCGCTGAATATTCAGCAATTGGAGGCGTCAGTGGGCGCTCGTCTGCTGACGCGCAACAGCAAGTCGGTGCAGCTGACGGCGGCGGGTCTGGCTTTTGTGCCAGCCGCGCGGGCCTTGCTGGCGCAGGCCGCGAGCGCCGCCAATTTGGCCAAAGATGTCGGCGAAGGCATGGCCGGCAGCCTGACGATTGGCTTTTCCGGGACCATGTTGTTCAGTGGTTTTCCCTTGATCTTGGCGCGCTTTCAGGCGGGCCATCCACGTTTGCGCTTGCTGCTCAAGGAGTTGAGTTCGAGTGAGCAATTGGTGGAGTTAGCCCAAGACCGGCTCGACTTGGGCTTTGTACACACCACGCGGGTGCCGCCTGAGTTGTCGCAGATTCGGGTGGCTAATCAAGCTTTTGTGGGTTGCTTGCCGGCCGCTCATGCGCTGGCCGGGCAGACCACGTTGGCGCTGGCGCAGTTGCAGGGCGAGCCGTTTGCGGTGGTCTCCAAAACGGTGTCGCCGGACTACCATGAGCGCATTTTGGCGCTGTGCGCCGCGTCTGGGTTTGACCCTGAGATCAGATACGAGCTCAGGCACTGGTTGAGCGTGGTGTCGCTGGTGGCGCAAGGCATGGGCGTGGCCTTGGTGCCGGCGGCCTTGCAGCAGTCGGCGCTGGCCGGCGCGGTGTTTGTGCCGCTGCAAGAAGACGCCATGACGTATGAAACCCATTGCCTCTGGAAAACCAGCCGCGACAGCCCGGCGCTGGCCGCATTTGTCCATGCGGTGCGCACGAGTTTGCCGATGGCAACATGAACGCGGGACTGGCCTTGTGCAGAATCAAGCCTCAATTCAACGAAAGATCCTATGACCACATTGCCAACGATCACGCTGGGCGGCGGCTGTTTTTGGTGCACCGAGGCGGTGTTCGTCCAAGTGCGCGGCGTGACCGACGTCGAGTCGGGCTACAGCAACGGGCATGTCACGCAACCGTCCTACGAGCAGGTTTGTTCTGGCACGACCGGGCACAACGAAGTGGTCAGGTTGACGTATGACCCGACGCAGATCAGCTTGCGTGAGATTCTTGAAATTTTCTTCGTCATTCACGACCCGACCACACTTAACCGGCAAGGCAACGATGCCGGCACGCAGTACCGCAGCGGCATTTACTGGTCGACTTCAGAGCAGGAAAAAGTGGTTGAACACATGCTGAGTGAGATGAATGAGGCCAAGTTGTTCAATCAGCCCATCGTGACCGAAGTGCAGCCCCTGACCAACTACTGGCCGGCCGAGGATTATCATCAGGACTTTTTTGAGCGCAACCCGAACCAAGGTTATTGCGTGGCGGTAGCGGGACCCAAGGTGGCCAAGTTTCGCAAGACTTTCACCGATCGCGTACGGCATTAACTCAGTCGACAGAATTTAACCCGGCATGAATTTCAGACTCACCCTTCGACAAGTTATGGGCTGCTACCTCGCCCTGGCTTTGCTCATGGTGCCTTTGTTGGGTCTGATGCACGGCATCGTTCATGGTCTTTCGCATGGTTTGCCAGCGGTAGTTGTGAGTGCCAATGCCCCGCATCTTGCACAGTCTCGCGCTGTTGGTGGTGAGCATGTTCATGTTCATGTTGCCGCTGTCAGTGTCTCGGGTTGGTTTGAAAAATTGTTTGCGGGCCATGACAAAGCCGCAGACTGCTTGGTGTTCGACCAGTTGTGTCACGCTCAGGCATTGCATTTTTTGCCGGCGCCGGCATTGCCGATCATGTTGCCCCATGTTGTGTTGGTGACTTTAGCGGGTGACTTCATCGCCCGCTGGGCTGCGCTTTTTCAAGCGCGCGGCCCGCCTTCGGCTCGCTGAACTTCCCAAACTTTTGGTGTCGCTACGCCTCACGGTGGCGCGCCCATTCCTGTTTTTGATTTCTTCGAAGCCTGTCATGAAAAATTCTTTACAGCGTCGCGCCGTGAGCCTGGCCACCTTGTCTTTCCTCAGCGTCTTGTCGGTTAACGCCTTCGCCCAAAGCGCTCCCCTCAGCTTGCAAGAGGTCACCGTCACCGGCAATCCCTTGGGCTCTAGCGATTTAATCGCACCGGCCACACAACTGTCGGGTACCGAACTGTTGTTGCGTACCAAGACCACGCTGGGTGAAACGCTGGACGGTCTGCCCGGCGTCAGCAGCACCTACTTTGGCCCCAACGCCAGCCGTCCGATCATTCGCGGCCTAGACGGCGATCGCATTCGCATTTTGAACAACGGCGGCGGCTCGCTCGACGTGTCCAACCTGAGTTACGACCATGCGGTCACGCTGGATCCGCTGAGCATTGAGCGGATTGAAGTACTGCGCGGGCCAGGCGCCCTGATGTACGGCGGCAGCGCGGTCGGTGGCGTCGTCAATGTGATCGACAACCGGATTGCGCGCGAGCCGCAGTTTGATGAGAACGGCGGTGTCAGCGGTAAAACCGACTTGAGTTTGGCCACTGGCAATTCAGAGCGCGGCAAGGGTCTGTTGTTAGAGGCCGGCAACACGCGTTACCAGTTGCACGTGGATGCGTTTGACCGGCAGACCGGCAATGTCAGCGTGCCGATTGATCTGGCCTGCACGCAGAACGGTGTGACCACGTCACAGCGCAAAATTTGCAATTCAGCCAGCAACACCAGCGGGCAAGCGCTGGGTGGCTCGCTGTTTTTTGACAATGGCTATCTGGGCGCTTCAGCCTCCAATTACACGAGCAATTACGGCACCGTGGCAGAAGACAACGTCACCATCGGCATGAAATCCAACCGTTATGCGCTGGAAGGTGAGGTCCGTAACTTAGGCGGGTTCGTTGAACGCGTCAAAGGTCAGTACAGCCAGACGGATTACACGCACACCGAGTTTGAAGGCGCTACGCCGGGCACCGTATTCAAGAACACAGGCAACGACTTGCGGCTGGAGGCGCATCTTGCCAAGAGCGGCAACTTCGATGGCATGTTCGGTTTACAGACGCAGTCGAATCGCTTTTCAGCTGATGGCATTGAGGCCTTTGCGCCGCACAGCAAAACTGACCAGACGGCCGTGTTTGCATACGAAGAAATGGCGACCAGCTGGGGCAAGCTGAGCTTGGGCGGCCGGTTGGAGTCGGTGCGGGTCGAGTCCTTGGGCAGTCCAAATCCCACGGTGGTTCGTTTTACCACTGGCGTCCGGGATTTCAATACCGGCAGCTATGCCTTGGGCAGCTTGTGGAATGTGGCGCCGGGCTGGAAGCTCACCAGCAATCTGGCCTACACCGAACGCGCGCCTAAAGACTATGAGCTGTTCGCCAACGGACCGCATCTGGCGACCGGTACGTATGAAGAAGGGGATTCGGCCATCAAGAAAGAGAAGTCTGGCAACCTCGACGTCGGTGCGGCCTGGAAGACCGGTGC
>CANFZL010000228.1 GCA_947451205.1 Comamonadaceae bacterium | reverse complement strand
GCCATAGGTCACCATGTCTGCCTGAATGCCGAAGTAGGCTTGCGCACCGCCCTGTGCCAATCGGAAGCCGAGAAACACCTCGTCAAAAATAAGCACAATCCCGCGCTCTGTGCAAACGGCCCGAAGCTTTTTAAGCCACTCGGTGTAGGCTACCCGGTCATAGGCCACACGGCGGCTGCTGTCGACCAGCGACGAGTCGCCTGGCGCTGGCGCATTTGGATGCAAAGCCTGCAGCGGGTTGACCAACACACAGGCAATGTCCTTGCGCGTACGCAACACGTGCAGCGTGCGCTCGTCCATCTCCTTGAGCGTGTGGGTTTCACGCTGCGGCAAGGGATTGCCGGGCCCCGGTTGAACATCTTCCCACCAGCCGTGGTACGAGCCGCTGAAGCGAACCAAATGACTGCGTTTGGTGTGGTAGCGGGCCAAGCGCACGGCCTGCATCACTGCTTCAGTGCCGGACATGTGAAAGGACACTTCGTCCAAACCCGAAATTTTCTTCAGACGGGTCACGTTCTCCAGCACGCACGGGTGATACGCACCAAGCACTGGTCCGAGATCTTTCACCCGCTGCTGACCGGCTTCGATACTCGCCTTGTAAAAGTCATAACCCAGCAGGTTCACGCCGTAAGAACCGGTCAAGTCATAAAAAACGTTGTCATCCAAATCAGTCACGGTGACGCCTTGCGACGCCTTGAGAAAGCTCCCACTTTTGATGTGTTGGCTCAGGTAGTCGCTGTATTGGTAAGGCACCCTGTAACGACCAGTGAACTGCATGTCCGAAATGATGTCGCGGGCGCTGGCCGTCATGGCGACACTTTTAGGAAAGCGCTCGGCGTAAAGCGCCGCCAATTTGGCAAAGCCCTTGCGCCGACGCTGCACGACAGCAATATCGGCATGGTCCGAATTGAAGAATTTTTCCTCGTCATAGGCATAACCGGGAAGCAAGCCGGCGATGCGTTTGGCAATGCGCGAATGCCCCGCCAAAGATCGATGCTTGGCGCGGGAAAGTTCAATCCGTCGTTTGGCTTTGGGCAGCACCCAAGCCAAGACGCCCAATGCCAAAAACGGCAGAGCGATGCTTTCGTCCATAACTGTTCCTCTGAATTAAAACCACTCCACGCTAACTACCTTTCTTGACAGGCATATGAAAAAAAACTTTTTCCGTCAATTTTTTTTACAGGAAGACATCAACTTCCTGCTCACCAACCGGGTCCCGCGTATCTTGCTAACGCGCTGCATGGGCTGGTTCAGCCACCTGCAGAGTCCCCTGCTCGCACGTCTGTCGATCCGGATCTGGCGACTGTTCACTGAACTGGACCTGAGCGACGCCAAGCAACAACATTTTGGTAGCCTGCATGACTGCTTTACACGCGAGCTCAAGCCCGGCGCCCGGGTGATCGACCCGAACCCAGCCGTCATGAGCAGCCCCAGCGACGCTATCGTGGGTGCCTGCGGACGGGTCGTCGATGGCTTGGTGATCCAGGCCAAGGGCTTCCCGTATTCAATCGCCGAGCTCTTTGGTCCGAGTCAAGACACGAGCGCGTTCAACGACGGCACCTACGTCACCCTGCGCTTAACGGCAGGCATGTACCACCGCTTCCACGCACCGCATGACATGACCGTGGAGCATGTGACCTACATCAGCGGTGACACCTGGAATGTCAACCCGATTGCCCTGAAAAGAGTTGAGCGCTTGTTTTGCCGAAATGAACGTGCGGTGCTTCGAGCCCATTTGACAGCCACCGGCCACCCGATTGCATTGGTGCCTGTTGCCGCCATTTTGGTGGCCAGCATGCGGCTTCATTTTTTGAATGTGTTGCTGCACTTACGCTACCGCGGTGCCAATGAAATGCCGTGCGCTGCCTCTTGCGTCAAAGGCCAAGAGTTGGGCTGGTTCGAGCATGGATCGACCATCATTGTGTTTGCACCCAAAGGTTTCGAATTGTGCGGTGGCATTGAATCCGGCCAACAGATACGAATGGGTCAGGCGTTGATGCAGTTGCCTAAACCGACTGTCACTTAATGTCATTGTTTTGACGCACAAGCGTCATCGTTGCGACACGTTTCTCAGCGAGTATCACTCTCCAGATAGATCGAAATAAATCTGGAGTACCTTATGAAGATCAGCGTATTTGGTGCCGGCTATGTCGGCTTGGTAACCGCAGCCTGTTTGTCCGAAATGGGCAATAGCGTGATGTGCGTTGACGTCGACGCCAAAAGAGTAGCGAACCTGCAGCAAGGTATCACCCCGATCCATGAGCTAGGCTTGGAGCCACTTTTGCAACGCAATGCTGCAGCGGGCCGGCTGACATTTACCAACGACATGGCGGCCGCAGTTGCGCACGGCACGATCTTGTTCATCGCGGTCGGCACACCCGCAGCTGAAGACGGCTCTGCCGACTTGCAACATGTGATCAGCGTCGCGCACACCATCGGGGAGCACATGCATGACTACAAGGTCGTGGTGAACAAGAGCACGGTGCCCGTTGGAACCGCGGATCAAGTGCGCAAGATCATTGGTGCCGTCTTACGCCAGCGTGGCACCGTACTGCCTTATTCCGTGGTGTCGAACCCGGAGTTCCTAAAAGAAGGCGTGGCCATTGACGACTTCATGCGGCCTGACCGCGTCATCGTGGGCTGCGACAACGAACAAGCCGCGCTGCTCATGCGCGCTCTGTACTCCCCTTTCCTGCGCAATCGAGACCGCTTGATCATGATGGATGTGCGCAGCGCCGAACTGACCAAATATGTAGCCAACGCGATGCTGGCCACGCGCATCAGCTTCATGAACGAGATGGCCTTGCTGGCAGAAAAAGTGGGTGCTGACATTGAGCATGTGCGCGTCGGAATCGGCAGCGATTCCCGCATCGGCACCCATTTTCTTTACGCAGGTTGCGGCTGGGGCGGCTCCTGCTTTCCAAAAGATGTTCGGGCGCTGGCGTACATCGCCGAAGAAGCCGGCGCTGAGCTAAGCATGCTGAAAGCCACACAAGCCATCAATGACCGCCAACGCGGGCTGCTGGGCCGTCGGGTCGTGGCGCGCTTCGGTCAAGACCTGAGCGGCTTGCAGTTTGCGGTCTGGGGACTGGCCTTCAAACCCGGCACCGACGACATGCGTGAGGCACCCAGCGTTGCCCTGATCGACGACTTGCTGAGCCGGGGTGCAAGGGTCAAAGCTTTCGACCCGGTGGCAATGAATCGGGCAGAAGAAATCTGGGGCGAGCAGCCCGGTTTTGAGCTCTGTAAAGAGCCCCTCTCTGCGGCTGACGGATCAGATGCACTCATCGTCGTGACCGAGTGGCGCGAGTTTCGCAGCCCTGACTTTTTTGAACTCACCAAGCGCTTAAAACAACCAGTCATCTTGGATGGCCGCAACTTGTACGAACCGAGCTTGATGGCTGAGCTGGGGTTTGACTACACCGGCATCGGTCGTGCCGCGGGCACAGACGGCTTCGAATCTGGTCAGCATGGATTAGAAACGCTCACAACTCTTGCAGCTTGACACTCCGCAGCGTCAGGTAGCCTGAAACTCAGCGTGCGCCAGAGCCATTACCTCATGCGGCGGCAAGGTTTTGAGCTTGTGGTCACTCCAGACCTGACGCCAACGACGCGACCCCGGCAAGCCATGACGTAGACCTAGCATGTGCCGGGCAATAGCGCTCCAAGGCGTGCCATACAAGGCTGATTCGCGCGCCATGTAGTTAACCATCTGCGCCTCAATGTGTTCACGTGTGAGTGCTTCTGTGGGTGCAGCGTCATCGAAAAAATCAGTGTCCCACGAGGCCAGCCACCAAGGGTTGTGATATGCCTCGCGACCAATCATCACACCGTCAACGTGTTGCAGTTGCACGTGCACTTGCTCGGCGGTGTTGATGCCGCCGTTGATCATGATGCTCAGTTGCGGAAAGTCTTGTTTGAGCTGATGCACCATCTCATAGCGCAGCGGCGGCACCTCGCGGTTTTCTTTGGGTGACAAACCTTTCAGCCAGGCATTGCGGGCGTGGACGATGAAGGTGCGGCAACCGGCTTCGCTCACGGTGCCGACAAAATCACGCACGAAGTCGTAGCTTTCGCCTTTGTCAATGCCGATACGGTGCTTCACCGTCACCGGCAGACTGACGACATCGCACATGGCCTTCACACCATCGGCAACCAGCTGCGGCTCGGCCATCAGGCAAGCGCCAAAAGCACCGCGCTGCACGCGTTCACTCGGGCAACCGCAGTTCAAGTTGATCTCGTCGTAACCCCACTCTTCACCCAGCCGCGCAGCCCGCGCCAGATCAGCCGGTTCG
>CANFZL010000227.1 GCA_947451205.1 Comamonadaceae bacterium | reverse complement strand
TGACGCGCTTGAAGCCATGCTGACGCAAGCCATGTCGACCCGCGCAAGCAACGCACCGGCAGTGCCCAGCGTCGGTCAGCGCTGCGGCTTGATCGCCATTGTCGGCAAGCCGAACGTCGGCAAATCCACTTTGCTGAATGCCCTGGTGGGCCAAAAAATCAGCATCACCTCGCGCAAGGCGCAAACCACGCGGCACCGCATCACCGGCATGCGCACGGTGGGCCCGACGCAGTATGTGTTTGTCGACACGCCGGGCTTTCAAACACGCCACAGCAATGCGCTGAACCGCTCGTTGAACCGTACCGTGGTGGGCGCGGTCAACGACGTTGATCTGATTGTTTTTGTGGTCGAAGCGGGCCAGTTCAATCAGGCTGACGCTAAAGTCTTGTCTTTGTTGCCGGCCAACACGCCCGCCATTTTGCTGGCGAATAAGTTTGATTTGATTCACCGGCGCGCCGAAATCGCGCCCTGGCTGAAGGAGATGCAAGAACGCCACAACTTCGCGGAGTTCGTGCCGATGTCGGCCAACAACGCGCGTGACGTTGAGCGCCTGTTCGGTATTTGCGATAAGTACCTGCCCGAGCAGCCGTGGATGTACGGCGCCGAAGAACTGACTGACCGCAGCGACCGTTTCATGGCGGCAGAAATCATCCGCGAGAAACTCTTTCGTTTGACGGGTGACGAGTTGCCCTACACCTCGACCGTCATCATCGACAAGTACGAGGAAGAGGGCAACCTGCGCCGCGTTGCGGCCACCATCGTTGTTGAGCGCGATGGCCACAAGGGCATGATCATTGGCGAGAAGGGCGAAAAACTCAAACGCATAGGCACCGAAGCGCGGCATGAGCTCGAGACCCTGACCGGCGGCAAAGTCTTTCTGGAGATCTGGGTCAAGGTCCGTTCAGGTTGGGCAGATGATGACGCGCGCGTTAAAACATTCGGCTATGAGTAGAGCCCCCACGCTTGTCACTTCGTGTACTGCGCTGCCCCCCGAGGGGGCTGGCCTTGCTTGGGGCGGCCCTGCGTTGCGTCCTATCGCCTCCACGTTCGTCACTGCTTGTGATTCACTGCCCCCCGAGGGGGCGCATTTTTCCTTGGGGTGGCCCTGCGGAAAAACCTTCCAGTTTTCTTCGTAGACCTGACACGTGGCAACCAAACGGATTGCGGATGAGCCGGCTTACATCCTGCATCGCTATGACTGGAGCGAGTCGAGCCTGATTCTGGATGTTTTCACGCGCCAGTATGGCCGAGTGGCGTTGGTGGCGCGGGGTGCCAAAAAGCCGAGTTCGAGTTTCAGGCCGGTGCTATTGCCGCTGCAGTTGCTGCATTTGGCGTTTGGTGGCGATGCCGAAATTCGCAACCTCAAGAGCGCCGAATGGCAGGGCGGTCACGTCATGCCGACGGGTGATGGCTTGCTGTCGGGCTACTATCTCAACGAATTGCTGATGCGCTTGCTGGCCCGCGATGACCCGCATCCGGCCCTGTTTGACGCTTATGCTGCCACGGTACAACTGTTGGCCAGTCAGAACACCGACACTTTGCAAGTGGCCTTGCGGGCCTTTGAGTTGCGGCTGCTGCGCGACATTGGTTTGTTGCCCACGTTGGACGCTGAGACGGCCACTTTGCAAGCGCTTGAGCTTGAAACACGCTACGTGCTGGTGGCAGAATCCGGTCTGCGTGAGGCCCATGAGGACGACCGGGCGAGTTTGTCGGGTGCCGAGTGGCTGGGCTTGCAGCAAGCGCTGGAAAGTTATTCCACTTTCTCGGACACGGTACAGGCTTGCGTCAACAGTGTTACGGAGCTCAAGACGCAACTGCGGGCCTTGCTGCACTACCATTGTGGTGTGAAGGTGCTCAAAACCCGCCAAATGATGATCGACCTTCAAGCGCTGTAGCGTCCTACTTTCACCTCTGATTTATGTCTATCAAAAAAGAGCTTCCCATCGCACCGAGGGTGCCGTCATTGCCCGATTTGGCCGCTGCGTTGGCCGTTGACGAGCCGCTGACGGTGGTCGCTGCCGACGCCACGCTGCCTGCCGCCGAACTCGCCGCTATTTTGGGCCAGACCACAGGCCGCACCGCCTTGTCGGTCAATGTGAACAAAGTCGCGCTGCTGCGCAACACCCGGCAACTCGGTATTCCGAGCGTCTTGCGCGCTGCGCATGCGTGTTTGATGGCGGGTGCCCGCGGCATCACCGTGCACCCAAGGCCCGACGAGCGCCACATCAAACGCCATGACGTGTACGAGTTGTCCGCCATGATGGCCGACTGGCCGGGCCGGGAGTTCAATATCGAAGGCAACCCTTTTCACAACCTGATGGAGTTTGTGCGCGAGCTGCGCCCTGACCAATGCACCTTTGTGCCTGACAGCGAAGACCAATCAACCAGCGACCACGGCTGGTCTTTCCCGGCTGATGCCGAGCGCTTGCGCCCGCTCATCGAAGAAGCCCATGCGCTGGGTGTGCGCGTTAGCCTGTTCATGGACCCGCTGCCCGAGGCGATGGCGGCCGTCCAGGCGGTAGGCGCTGACCGCGTTGAGTTCTACACCGAAACCTATGCGCGGGCCTGGCCCGGTCTGCACAAAAACGAAGCCTTGCGGCCCTTTGTTGAGGCCGCCCAAGCAGCTGCGTTGTGTGGTCTGGGCATCAACGCCGGCCACGACCTGAACCGCGATAACCTCACCGAATTTTTACGCGAAGTGCTGGGTGTGCTGGAAGTCTCCATCGGCCACGCCTTGATTGCCGACGCGCTGGAGCTGGGCTACACCGCCACCGTCAAAGACTACCTGCGTTGCATCGACGCCGCATTCACCCCAGCTCGCGACGAATGATTTACGGGATTGGCACCGATATCTGCGATGTTCGGCGCATCCGCACCAGCATTGAGCGACATGGTGACCGCTTCGCCTTGAAGATCTTGAGCGAGGCTGAATTTGCCACGTGGCAGCAGCGCAGTGCGCGCTGGCCTGAGCGCGGCATGCGTTACTTGGCGACCCGTTTTTCGGCCAAAGAGGCTTTCAGCAAGGCCATCGGCATGGGCATGCGCATGCCCATGACTTGGCGGCATTGCGAGATCGCGAAAGCGCCCAGCGGCAAGCCCGAAATCGTCTTGCACGGCGCGCTGAAAGTCTGGTTCGAGGCACAGCGCCTGAGCGCGCACGTGACCGTGACCGACGAGACCGACTACGCGGTGAGCTTCGTGGTGGTCGAGCAGGCGGACAAGCCTAGCAACACCCTAGCGCCAGCTTTAACCGGCTAAATTCCCAGACAACTTTCATCGCCGAACCTTCATTCAAGAAAAGCCCACCATGACCTTACACACCTCTGGCCAGCACGCACCACTCATCATCGACATCGCCGGCCTCACGCTGACCAAAACTGATCGCCAGCGGCTCAAGCATCCACTGACTGGCGGCGTTATTTTGTTCGCCCGCAACTGGGAAAACCGTCAGCAACTCAGCGCCCTGTGCGCCGAGATGAAAAAAGTCCGCCGCGATTTGTTGATCTGCGTCGACCATGAAGGCGGCCGCGTGCAGCGCTTTAAGACCGATGGCTTCACGCACCTGCCGCCGATGCGCGCCTTGGGCGAGATGTGGCTCAAAGACGGTAAGGAGGCCGAAGGCGCAGGCGCTATGGCAGCCACCAATGCCGCCACGGCCTGCGGCTATGTGCTGGGCGCCGAACTGCGCGCTTGCGGCGTTGACTTCAGCTTCACGCCGGTGCTCGACTTGGACCACGGCGAAAGCGGTGTGATCGGTGATCGCGCTTTTAGCCGCGACCCGCGCATCGTCGCCTTGCTCGCCAAGAGCCTGATGCACGGTTTGTTGCAGTCCGGCATGGCCAACTGCGGCAAACACTTCCCTGGACACGGCTTCGTCAAAGCTGACTCGCACACCGACATTCCGGTCGATCGCCGCAGCCTCAAAGCCATTCTGGCGGACGACGCTGCGCCTTACGACTGGCTCAACACCACGCTCAGCAGCGTCATGCCCGCGCATGTGATTTACCCCAAGGTCGACTCGCGTCCAGCCGGGTTTTCAGAGAAGTGGTTGGGCTTTATTTTGCGTGGCCAGCTCGGCTTTGGCGGTGCTGTGTTCAGCGACGACCTGAGCATGGCCGGTGCGCGTTTGATTGACGGCAAACAGGTGAGCTACACCGAAGCCTCCGTGGCCGCGCTGAACGCCGGCTGCGACATGGTGTTGCTGTGCAACCAAAGTCTGGACGGCGGCGTGGCCGTCGACGAATTGCTAGACGGCATGACGCAGGCTCAACTCAAGGGCGCGTGGGAGCCTTTAGAGTCTAGC
>CANFZL010000226.1 GCA_947451205.1 Comamonadaceae bacterium | reverse complement strand
TCATGTGCTTCTACAAAGTTTTGGCAGGTCATCAAGAGGCTGTGGCCGCTTGTTCCTGTGGGGCACGAGTGAAGGTTATTGTTCCTCTCATTTCCTACCAAGCCCATTTGAGTACGAACAGAGAATGGTCGGGATAACAGCCGTCCGCCCCTATCCGCCACTGTCCGAAAATGTCCACGAATGTGAAGAGTTGATGGGCAACGGCTGGTTCTATTCTCGCGGCCTTGGTCGATCAGTTGGCATGCTTCTGCAGCAACTTCCGATGCGCTTGTGTCAGCAAATGGAGCGAGGTATTAGGAGGCGGAACCTTTTGCCAGAGGAGTCATGTGACCATATGCTAGTTACAGCTTCAACATCAACCATGATTTGATTTTCGTACGATTCAACAGCCGTAATTGGGTACAAGATCCGCTTGCCAAGTTTCATGTATTTGGGCCCCCGGTTTTGGGTGCGCCAGCGATAGAGAGTTTTGGTGGTCATTGACCATCGGGTGGCCAACTCGGTTTCGGTGAGGGTATTAATCACGTCGCGTGCTCCTTTGGATAATGGCGGAGTCGTATTTACGCGTATCCAGTCATGAAAGTCCAGTGCTGTCGCGCAGTGCATCACCACTCATTCACGCTCATTTACTACCACTCACGCTAAAACACGCTCTAGTTGGAACGGCGGTCATGACCGGATTTAAAGTCGTGACGATGCAGGGCATGGATTCGGCGGCGTGTGCTCATGTCGTCAAACTCTGGCTACGCGTGCGCTTTCACCAGACCGCACCATTCGATGCAACGCTTGGTCGACGGCGGCACGCGTTCCCGCCGATAAGAAGTCAGCGCTGGAGAACACTGCTCCATGGGACATTTTCGCGATGGCTTGCCTGATCGATTGAGTAGTGTTTATGTCAGAAATTATGAATTAATTTCTAACTTATACAAAATTAAAACCCCCATGGCCTCTTCAGTGATCCACGTCCATTGCATTGCCGAGGGGTATGGAGTTGAACATGTTTCATTTGTCATACGGATTATCAGTTGATTTATATTTCTTTGGTATTAAATTTCAGTGTTTCACTCTGGAATCGTACTGCCGCTTATTACCGCTGACTACCGCTCATTTCCTACCTAGCCCGCTTGAGTACGATCTAGTACGAACTCAAAAGAAAAACTGGATTTTTGATTTGAGAGTGCAGGAGCGGGTTAGAGCTACCTCGCAGATCTCGAGTGGATCTGTTTTTTCCCCCGAAAGTAGTTCTTGATTACTAATTTTTTATTTGCCATCGACACGCTAAGATTTGTGGACGATGATTGAAAGCCGCGCATTTCCTACCTAGCCCGCTTGAGTACGAATAGAGAATGGCCGGGATAACAGCCGTTCGCCACCATACCGCATGACAAAGGCCGCTAACGACATACAGTTAGCGGCCTTTTTCATTGGTAAATCAACAACTTAGCTTGCAGTGACGTACAAGTTCATACATTGACTGCTAAGCCGGCACGGGGGTATAAACGGGGGGAGAAGTAGAGAAAAGGGGGGGATTTAAAGTCTGTACCCCCTTTCTCACTGGCGTACCTCCATATTTACGAAGGTTATCCCCCCATGTTGACTGATGCCGAATGCCGTAACGCAGTTTGCCCACCGGACAAAAAACATGCGCGCTTTGCCGATTCTGGCGGCATGTACCTACAGGTCAGCCCGGCTGGCTCGAAGCGCTGGTTTCTAAAGTACCGCATTGCAGGGGTTGAAAAGCAAATGGCGTTGGGTGGGGTTAACTTCCGATGAAAAAAGGGGGTCAACTTTGGATGGAAATCAACATGTTGTTGCGATCCAGCAGCCCCGGGTCGACCTTGCGGAATTCGACCTCTTGAAGTTTGTAGGCAAGCTGGCGCTCCAGAAACTGCCGGTTGTGGGTGGGCGTCTCGCCGTTGAAAAGTTTTCGCCACTCTGCTGAACTGCGCATCTCTCGCTCAATAACCTAGGCTTAAGGGCTTCTGCCCAGGGACGCCGCCCTTCTTGACCTTTGGCTTTGTGAAGTGGATAATGCGCTGTATTACACCTTTACAGGAGTGTTACAGCTATGACTGCCAGAACCATCAACGTACGCCTGCCCGAGGCGCTTTACAACCAGATCGAAGAGTTGGCCAAAGCGACCGCACGGACCAAGAGCTTTTTGGCCATCGATGCGTTGACCAACTATGTGCAGAGTGAATCCTGGCAGATTCGTGACATTCACGAGGGCATCAAGGAAGCCGATGCAGGTGAATTCGCAACCGACAAGCAGGTCAAAGCGGTATTTGCCAAATACGGCGCTTGATGCATGTTGATCAAGTGGACTAGGGCGGCACTCGCGTCTGTGGATGAAATCGCTGGCTTCATCGCCAAAGACAACCCGACCCGCGCCACCAGCTTTGTGCTGGAGTTGCAGGCCGCGGTGACCAAACTTCAGGCCCATCCTGGCATGGGTCGGGCTGGCCGCGTCCCCGGCACGCGCGAACTTGTATTGCACAAGAACTACATTGCCATTTACCGCTTGCGTGGCGACGATGTTGAAATTTTGAGATTGCATCACGCAGCCCGAAATCTATGACCAACCGGGTCAACCTAGCCATATTGAGATATTGTTGAGTTGGTCAGGACCGGAAATCGCTATTCCCGGTCCGTTTGCCATCTGGTAGCACCCCACCACCATACCGCATGAAAAAGGCCGCTAACGACATACAGTTAGCTTGCAGTGGTTGGGGGCGACCCGAAGAAACTCGGGTACCGGAAAACCAAACGCACTGCGAGTTGATCGGTCTTGCATCGGCGTTGGGCTGAAGACTGCCAACTTATACTTGCGCGCACAACAAAACGGAGCCTCCAAATGAAGTCCAAATCTCGTGCATTTCAAGCAGTGTTGGGTGTCATGTTACTGCTGGGTGGCGCGGCACAAGCCGTCGAGCTCAAGGTGCTCAGCGGCAACGGTTCTCGGCCAGCGGTGATTGCGCTGTGCGCTCAGTTTGAACGCGCCACGGGTCACAAGGTGGTGGTCGAGTTCGCGGTCAATCCGACGGTTAAAAAGAAAATCGAGTTGGGTGAGGCCTTTGACGTGACGGTGCTCAACCCGCCGGTGCTGGACGAGCTGATCAAGCAGGGTTTGGTGGTGCCCGATACGCGTGCGGTCATTGGACGGATTGGGCTGGGTGCCGCCATACGGGCGGGCGCACCACGGCCCGATATTTCCACCGCCGAGGCTTTCAAGCGCACGCTGCTGAGCGTGAATTCGGTGGCTTATCCGGGCGACGGCGCTAGCGGTAAATATTTCGTCAGTCTGATCGACCGCTTGGGTATCGCCACCGAGATGAAGCCGAAAATGCGGCCCATGCCGGGTGAGTACAACGTCGAGGTGGTGGCCGACGGCGGAGTCGATATGGTGGTGGTCGTGGCGTCTCGTATCTACGGTGTGCCGGGTGTCGATATGCTGGGTCTGATTCCGAACGAATTACAAACTTGGATTGGCTTTGCGACGGGGGTCAGTGCCAACACCCAACAAGGCGACGCTGCGCGCGCATTGGCGAAGTTCATGACCGCACCGACTGCCGCCGCAGTGCTCCGGCCGATCGGCATCGAGCCTTTCGTCGAGTAAGCCTTCGAAAAGACCTCAGAGATTGCGCCACTTGGCTGGCAAGATGCGCAGGGCATTCTCACGGTTAATGGCGCGCAGTTCGCTGGCATTGAAGATGGGTGCCAGACCCGTCGCATGCTCGATGCCGGTCCGGTACGGGTAGTCGGTGCCAAATAAAATTTGCGAGATGTTGACCATCTTGGTGAGCGAGGCCATGGCGATGGGATTGGCTGCCTGCGCTGTGTCGTAATAAAAGCGCCGTATCTCGTTCATCACATTTTCGCCAGTGAAGCCGCGCTGTTTGATGTGCGGAAAGGACACCGCCTGAATCGCGAAGCGCTCGGTCAAGGCGGTGAGTGACCCGCCGCCATGCGAGAAGATGAAGTTGATGTCTTTGCAGCGCATCGAGGTGCCTGAAAAAATCAAGCTGGCGATGGTGCGGGTGGTGTCGGTGCCGTACTCGATGATCACCGAGGGCACGCCGGTGCTCAGGTTGCGGCAGCAGGCGGGCTCGTTCGGATGGGTGTAAGCGGTGGCCTTGCGCCGGTGCAGTTCATCCATCACCGGGGCAAAGGCTTTGTCGCCCAAAAACTTGTCGTCGTAGCTGGTCATGAAGGCCACGCCGTCGGCCTTGAGCACATCAAAAGCGTAGGCGATTTCTTTCAGCGTCTCGTCCACATGCGGCATCGGCAGCAGTGCGAAGACACCAAAGCGGCCTGGGTACTGGTCTGCCAACTTTCGTGCGTATTCGTTCGAGGCGCGCGCCACGGCAGCGGCTTCGGCGGCTGGCAAAAAGCCGACCGC
>CANFZL010000225.1 GCA_947451205.1 Comamonadaceae bacterium | reverse complement strand
GACTGGCTGGGTAGGCAAGCGGACTCAGCAGCCCTCACCGTGCAGCCTTGACGTCTCTGCGCTTATGCAGCTTCGATGGCCGTTCAGGCTGCCATCAAGCGGGCCACAAATGCCGCCCCGGTTTCACGCGTACCGAGCTGACCGCCGACGTCGCGCGTGGCTTCGTGAGCCTCAATCGCCGCTGCCGTAGCTGCTTCAATGGCTGCACTGGCCTCAATGAAAGCCGGCTTGCCAGAACGCAGCCCGTGCCAGCGCAGCAGCTGTCCAGCCGACAAAATCAACGAAAACGGATTGGCAATGTTCTGCCCCGCGATGTCGGGCGCTGATCCGTGCGCCGCTTGACCCATGGCGTGGTTAACGCCGGCATTGAGCGAGGCGCCCAAGCCGAGGCTGCCGGAGAGTTCTGCCGTCAAGTCCGACAAAATGTCGCCGAACATATTGGTCGTGACAATGACGTCAAAGCGCTGCGGCGCGCGCACCACGTGGGCCATCATGGCGTCGACGATGAAGTCATCCACCGCCACTTCTGGAAACTCTTTAGCGACGCGCAGGCACTCTTCGATGAACATGCCGTCGCCGATTTTCAACACGTTGGCTTTGTGGACGAAGGTGAGTTTTTTGCGCCGCGTCATGGCCAGCTCAAACGCTGAGCGCGCAATGCGCTCACAGCAAACGCGGGTGATGCGGCGCAGCGACACCACCACGTCTGGCGTGATCAACATCTCACTTCCGCCGGATTCGACGTTGCGGTCGGCATAAAAACCTTCGGTGTTTTCACGCACCACGACCAGGTCAAACTCGCCAAGCCGCGCGGTCATGCCTTTGAAGGTCCGTGCTGGCCGGATATTGGCGTACAGATCCAGCGTCTTGCGGAAAAATTTCGACGGATTGATCTCGCCCTTGGCTTCATCCTTGAAGTCATAGGTGGCCATGGGGCCGAGCATCAGACCATCGGCGGCACGCACTTTTTCAAGCAGCGCCGGCGTGACGGTCGCGCCGTGAAGCTTCAGGCTGTCATGGCCGGCGATGTCATGCTGGAGTTCGAGCTGAAGGTGAAATTTTTTCGAAACAGCTTCCAGAACATCGACCGTGACGGCCATGGTTTCAGGGCCAATACCGTCGCCGGGCAGAACAACAATTTTCATAGGGATCAATTCAAAAATGGAAGAAATAAAAACCAAAAAAAAGCGCTGATTCAGGGATACGTCAATCGGCCTAATTAGCTTTGAGTCCGGCTGTCTTCGCCACCTCGCGCCAAAGTACGCTCTCGGCCAACAGGGCTTTGCGGAAGTCAGCGGGGGAACCACTGACCGCATCGGCCCCTTCGTTGCTGAGACGGCTGCGCAACGGATCACGCGCTGCCGCTTCGTTGATGGCCAAGTTGAGTTTATCGATGATGATTTGCGGCGTTTTAGCGGGAGCCAAAACACCCCACCAAGTTGAAATCTCAAAGCCTTTGATGCCCGCTTCAGCCATGGTCGGCGTGTTGGGGAACAGCGGTGAACGCTTGGCACTGGTCACCGCCAACAGCTCGACACGGTTGTCCTGCACATAAGGCAAGATGGTTGGAATGGTGGCAAAAAACAACTGGATGCGGCCTGCCAGCAAGTCAACGGTGGCCGGGCCACTGCCTTTGTAGGGCACGTGCGTCATGGCCAGCTGCGTTTTTTGCCTAAACAACTCGCCCGACAAATGGTTGATGCTGCCGTTGCCAGCAGAGCAAAAATTGGTGCCGTCGGGTCGGGCCGCCATGGCGGTGCGCAGCTGCGCGATGTTTTTGACGCCCATCTCTTTGCTGGCCACCACCAGCAGTGGGCCGCGACCGATCATGGCAATCGGCGCGAAATCTTTCTCGATGTTGTAGGTCGGCGTGGCTTCAGCCGCCGCATTGGTAACGAAGGTCGAGGTCGCGAACAGCAAGGTGTAGCCGTCCGCTGGCGCTTTGGCCACGGCGTTGGCTCCAATGCTGCCGCCTGCACCGCCTTTGTTTTCGATGATGACCACTTGGCCGAGTTTGTCGCTCAGCGCTCTGCCCACATCGCGAGCAATGCTGTCGGTGCCGCCACCTGGGGCGAAGGGCACGATCAAGGTGATGGCCTTAAGCGGGTAGGTCTGCGCCTGCGCGGGCACAGCTGACAAGGCCGCCAGCGCGCTGACGACTGTTACCGCCAAGCTGAAGTAGCGCTTGGTTGAAGGCAGTGAAGTCTTCATCTCAATGACCCGCAGCCGGTGCGACGGCAGCACCTTCAATGCCGTGCCGAGCCAAAGACTCCGCCACGAAACCACTGGCTTTCATCTCTTCAACGAAGGCAGCGACGTACGCTTGAGCGGCCTCGCCTCGCGTTTTAGGCACACCCATCGCTTGCTCGATGACCATGAAGCGGCCCGGCAACAAGCGCAAACCCGGCAAGCGTTTGGCGTCTGCTTCAAGCTGCTGTTTGACACCGGCGGCAACGTCATCGTTATTAGCCAAAAAGGTGTCGACCACAGTCGGCGAGGTGAGCGCGCGGACGATCTGCGCGGCTTTCAAAGCCCGCGTCAAGTAAAGGTCGTAGGCGCTGCCCTTGCCGACGGTGACGCGGTGCGCTGCGGCGTCGACTTCTTCGTTGTACTGCAAGGGCGAAGCCTCGCGCACCAAGTAACTGCCTTCGATCAAGACATACGCCGCAGTGAACAAAATACCCTGGCCACGCACCGGATCGATCGCAAAAAATCCAATGTCAGCTTGATCGGCGTTGACGATGTCGACGGACTTGCCAGCTGAATCCGAAACCACCAGTTCGGACTCAACACCGAGCCGGCGGGCTAATTCACGCGCCAGATCAATCGACACGCCGACAGGCAAACCGGCAGCATCGCGGTTGGCAAGGATGGGATTGCCCAAATTGATCGACGCGCGCAAGCGTCCGGTGGGAGTCAAAGCGCTCTTCACGGCTGCACTGAATGTCATGATTCGTCGTTTCTGTAGTTGGCACCAAAGCCTGCTTCACAGCACAGGTTGATGGTCGTCATGGTGTGGATGGATTCAGAAAACCAGGCCGCAATCGCCGCCTTGCGTTCACCAATGTAGTCGGGTTGACCGTCGGCACCTAGCCGCATGCTCAGATCATGACCGGGGATGAGCACGGTGCCTGGCACGGCCCGCCAGTGCGACCAGATCATCGCCAAGGTCTCCCGACTCTGCTTGGCGTCTGCGGTGGCGTCGACTTCGCCGGACAACAACTCAGCCCGGTTCTTCGCCGAGTCGCCGGTGAAGATGACGGGCGGCGTGTTAGCGGTCAGCACAAAAATCAGATGACCGGGCGTGTGACCGGGCGCCGCCACGGCTTTAAGACCGGGCAAGGGTTCGTCGCCCGGCACCATGCGACACACGCGATCACGCGTTAGCAGTTCACGCACATACAACTCGGGCAAGGGGTTGAAGCCGGGCGGCTGGCTCGCAGCCCAAGTGAGTTCCTCGTCACCAATCCAGACGGTGGCGTTCGGAAACAAAGTGAAGTTGACGGCGTGGTCGTAATGCGCGTGTGTGAGGATCACGTCGGTCACGTCTTCCGGCTTGACGCCTTGGGCTTGCAGTTGCTGCGACAGCTCACGTCTAACGCCAAAAGCACCGACGTCCACCAGCGCCACACGACCCTGCCCGCGCAGCAGCGAGACGGTGCTCCAGCCGAGGCCGCCGTGACAGACGGCGCGCCCCGGAAAACCTTGAATTAGCAGATCGAGTTGGTACATGCGTTGTGAGGGTTTTATTGCGGCTTGATGTTGGCGTCTTTGACGAGTTTGGCGTAGAGCACCAGTTCGCGTTGGATTTGCGCCTGGAACTCTGCCGGGGAACTGCCCACCAGTTCATTGCCACCCTCGACGCCGAGACGCTGAATGATGTCGGCCGACTTGACGGCCTTGACTGCTTCTTGATGCAATCGGCTGATGATCGCCGGGTCTGTCTTGGCTGGCGCCAGCAGGCCGACGAACTGGGTGATGTCAAAACCCTTGTAGCCAAGCTCTTGCATGGTCGGCACTTGGGGCAAGGATTTGGCGCGGGTCGGGCCCGACACAGCAAACGCCCGCAGTTGTTTAGCCTCAATCTGCGGCACGGAAGTGATCACCGTGTCGTAGGTGAAGGTCAGATGGCCGCCGAGCAAATCAGCAAGCGCAGGTGCACTGCCTTTGTAGGGCACATGCGTCATCGTGGTCGCAGTCATCAAAGACAGAAGTTCGCCGGCCAGATGACCACCACCGCCAATGCCGGTGGAACCGTAACTCATCGCGCCGGGCTCTGCTTTGGCCTTGGCGACAAGCGCCGGCAGATTGCTGATGCTCGAGTTGGTGGGCACTACCAGCACGTACTGATAAGTGAGGATCTGGCTGATCGGGATGAAGTCTTTCAAGGTGTCGTAAGGCACCTTGGCGTAAAGCCCCGGATTGATGACGAGTGGCCCGCT
>CANFZL010000224.1 GCA_947451205.1 Comamonadaceae bacterium | reverse complement strand
TCCGTCGAGTCTTGAGCATGTATGGCACGCTGCTCAGCGACAGGTGCAGCAACCGGTCGCGGGGCCATGAAAAACCCGGAATACCAGCCTAAATACACGTGCGGCGGCAGCACCACCGGCACGCCATCTAGCCTGGCAGATTCGACCTTCAGACGAAAGCGAACCGCATCTTCACCCTGCTGCGGCATGGCTTGCACAACACCGGTGACTTGAATGTCACGCCCCTCCAGAGCAGGGGCCAATGCCTGCGCCTCAAAAGCTGAAGCACGTAAACCCGTGAGGCTAAAACCCACAACACATCCAGCAAAGACCATCATGAACACCGCGGCCAATTGAATGGACTGTCGCCGAAGAAACAGAGCCAGTCCGATCACACCCAGCCCCACAGCCAGCCAAGCCGCATAGAAAAAATCAGTCGCCAGACTGGCCTGCTGCAACTGAAACGCCGTGCCCAGAACGAGTCCGAGCAACAGCCCGACAGGCGTGCGAGGCACGCTAAAACTGTTGCGCGACTCCGGCAGAAGGTCCTTGTTCAATGAAATCCTTTGTCGCTTTGGCAGGGATTGCGGCGACACTAGCCGGGTTGAAAATGAGTGTTTAAACCCAGATTTCTCCCAAATTTGGCGCGGGTCTTGCTTACCTATTGATTGAGTATTGACCGAACGATCTGCACGCCAAAACGGCGGCATCCACCTTGTACCTGAAAAGCGAGAACTTCTGTGTCCATTCATGTCGCCCTGAGTCACATCACGCATTACAAATATGACCGTTTAGTCAAACTAGGTCCTCAGGTGGTTCGATTGCGACCCGCCCCGCACAGCCGCACCAAGGTGCTGTCGTACTCGCTGACCATCGAGCCCACCGGTCATTTCATGAACTGGCAGCAAGATCCTTTTGCCAATTACCAGGCGCGGTTAGTATTCCCCGAAGCTGCACAGGCATTCAAAGTCACGGTCGATCTGGTTGTCGAAATGGCGGTGTTCAATCCGTTCGACTTTTTCCTAGAGCCGCAGGCTGAAGTGTTTCCGTTCAAGTACAGCGAAGCACAAGCCCTTGAACTCGCCCCTTATTTGGTGACTGAGCCGGCCACACCGCTGCTGCAAAAGTACGTTGACAGCATCGACCTGACACCGCGCGAGACGAACAACTTTTTGGTCAGCCTGAACCAAAAATTGCAGGCCGACATCCAATACGCGATTCGCATGGAGCCGGGCGTGCAAACGCCTGAAGAAACGCTGGAACTGGCCTGCGGTTCATGCCGTGACACCGGCTGGTTGATGGTGCAAGTCTTTCGCCACTTGGGCTTGGCAGCGCGCTTCGTCTCGGGCTATTTGATTCAACTCAAAGCCGATGTCAAATCGGTTGACGGCCCGAGCGGCGCTGAGAAAGACTTCACCGACCTGCACGCTTGGTGCGAGGTGTTTTTGCCTGGCGCAGGTTGGGTCGGACTCGACCCGACCTCGGGCCTGATGGCCAGCGAAGGACACATTCCCCTCGCCTGCACACCAGAGCCTTCCAGCGCAGCGCCGATTGAAGGCGGCGTTGACGAATGCGAAGTAACGTTTGAGCACCACATGAGCGTGCAGCGCATTCATGAGTCCCCGCGCGTCACCAAGCCTTACACCGAAGAACAATGGGCCGCCGTGTTGGCGCTCGGCGAAGTGGTCGACCGTGATCTGATCGCCGGCGACGTGCGTCTGACGATGGGCGGTGAGCCGACTTTTGTCGCCACCAAAGACCGCGACGGCGCGGAATGGAACATCGACGCGCTCGGCCCAACCAAGCGCGGCTACGCCACTGAGCTGGTGCAAAAACTCCGCGCTGAATACGGCGAAGGCGGCTTCCTGCATTTTGGCCAAGGCAAGTGGTATCCCGGCGAGCAATTGCCGCGCTGGGCGCTGAGCATTTTCTGGCGCAAAGACGGTCACCCGGTGTGGCAAAACCCGGCCCTGTTTGCCGACGAACGGCAGACCGGCAAAAAAGCCGACAGCGCCTGCCATTACACCAGCGCCGACGCCGATCGCTTCACCAAAACACTGGCCGCCAAGCTCGGTTTGAGCCCACGCCACATCACCCCCGGCTACGAAGACACTTGGTATTACCTGTGGCGCGAACGCCGCTTGCCGGTCAACGTCGACCCGTTCAATGCGCGACTCGAAGAGCCGATGGAACGCGAGCGCTTGCGTCGCGTCTTCATGCAAGGGCTCGACGCCGTCGTCGGTTATGTGTTGCCGCTCAAAGCGCGCGAAGAAACCGCTGCGGCCAGCACACCGCGCTGGTCCACCGGGCCTTGGTTTTTCCGCGATGAACGCATGTACCTGATGCCCGGCGACTCGCCCATGGGTTACCGACTGCCGCTCGACTCAGTGCCATGGGTCTCCGAAACAGACTACCCGTACTTGATTGAAACCGACCCGTTTGCGCCAAGGCAAGAACTGCCCACCACGGCCGAGATCGCCACGCGCTACAGCGAAGACCACGGCCGCATGGCCGCAGCACCTGCCGTTGCCGCCGAGCCGATCGCACCGCCGACACGCTACAACAGCGCCACGGTGCTGGCCCAGTACATGGCCCGCTTGACGCGCATCGCAGCGCCCACGGTGGCCGCTCGCATTGCACAGTTCAAGCCCAACGTGAGCTTTGGAGCCAGCCCAAAACCGGTCGAACCAGCCCCAGCACCGGCAGATACCGACCCGTCGGCGCGCCGTCCGGAACCACACGAATCAGCCGCTTGGCTAAGCCGCACAGCACTCTGCATTGAAATCCGCGACCCCGAGCGCGCCAACGGCCCCAAGGCGGGCAACAAAGCCAAGGCCGATCCGGACAAAGTCAAAGGCCAAGGTGAAACCGGCGCGCTTTATATTTTCATGCCGCCGCTGGAGCGCTTAGAAGACTACCTCGACCTGCTCGCCGCGATTGAGGCCACAGCCGAATCGCTGGCCGTGAAAATCGTCTTGGAAGGCTACCCGCCACCACGCGACCCACGCTTGAAAATGCTGCAAGTCACACCCGACCCTGGCGTCATCGAAGTCAATATTCACCCCGCCTACAACTGGGGCGAGTTGGTAGAGCACACCGAGTTTTTGTACGAAGTGGCGCACGAGACGCATCTGTCTGCCGAGAAGTTCATGAACGACGGGCGTCACACCGGCACCGGTGGCGGCAACCACTTTGTGATGGGCGGCGCCACGCCGTCTGACAGCCCGTTTTTACGCAAACCCGAGCTGCTCGCCAGCTTGATCGCCTATTGGCACAACCACCCGTCGCTGAGCTATCTTTTCTCAGGCATGTTCATTGGCCCGACCAGCCAAGCCCCGCGCGTGGACGAAGCCCGCAACGACCAACTGTATGAGCTTGAAATCGCCCTGCGCGAGATTCAAAACAACCGCGCCAAATACGGCGCCGAGATGCCACCATGGATCGTTGACCGCACGCTGCGCAACATTCTGGTGGACGTCACCGGCAACACCCACCGCAGCGAGTTTTGCATCGACAAGATGTACTCGCCCGATTCGTCCACCGGCCGGCTTGGCTTGTTGGAGCTGCGCGCCTTTGAAATGCCGCCACATGCGCGCATGAGCATTGCGCAGCAACTGCTGCTGCGTGCACTGGTGGCGCGCTTCTGGAAGAACCCCGGTCAGCACAAGCTCACGCGTTGGGGCACCGAGCTGCACGACCGCTTTTTGCTGCCCAGCTTTATCCGCATGGACTTTGAGGACGTGTTGGCTGAACTGCGCGAAGAAGGTTACGCGTTTGAGATGGCATGGTTTGAGCCGCACTTTGAGTTCCGCTTCCCGCTCATCGGTCAGGTGCAAACACGCGGCATTGAACTCACGCTGCGCGGCGCGCTGGAGCCTTGGCATGTGATGGGTGAAGAAGGCTCGTCTGGCGGCACCGTGCGTTATGTCGACTCCTCGCTGGAGCGTGTCGAGATGCGCGTGACTGGCCTCAACAACGAGCGCTACGTCATCACCGTCAATGGCCGTCCGCTGCCGCTGCAAAACACCGGCACCGTGGGCGAGTATGTCGGCGGTGTGCGCTACAAAGCCTGGAATCCGCCGTCGGCACTTCACCCGTCGATTGGCGTGCATGCGCCGCTGACGTTTGACATCGTCGACACCTGGAACGATCGCTCCTTGGGCGGCTGCCAGTACCATGTGTCACACCCGGGCGGCTTGAGCTACGACACGCTGCCAGTCAACTCCTTCGAGGCCGAAAGCCGGCGCCTGATGCGGTTTTTCCAGCTCGGTCACACGCCCGGAAAAATGCGCGTGCAAAAGGAAGAGGTCAGCCGCGAATTTCCTTTCACTTTGGACTTGCGCTGAAGGCAGTAGCTCAACAGAAGGCATACTTGGGGCCCCGTGGAAAACAACAACCCGTCACTGTTCGACTCCGCCGCGCCGGAGTCAGCTGCCGATTTGGCACTGGCCCTCGCGCCGACGGCGGGTAGTGGTCATTTTGACGAGCTTC
>CANFZL010000223.1 GCA_947451205.1 Comamonadaceae bacterium | reverse complement strand
CACCGCAAAGCCGCCCAAGGCCTCACGCCAGTCGTAGGCGATCAACTGCACCGCCGCCGCCAAATTAAGCGAGCCGAAATTCGGGTCGGTCGGAATGCTCAGGCAGGCGTGGCAGCGGTAAACGTCTTCGTTTTGCATGCCAAAGCGCTCCGAGCCAAACAAGAAAGCCACTGACTCAGGGCGCTGACCGGCCTCTTGAACAACCGGCGAAGTCAAGGCGGCAAAGTGCGCGCGCGGGGTCACCGTGGGCGGGCCAAAATCACGCGGCGTCATGGCCGTGGCGCACAAATGGGTCATGCCGTCCAGCGCTTCTTCCACGGTCTCAACCACGCGGGCGTTCTTCAAAACATCCAGCGCACCGCTGGAGCGCTGGATCGTTTCTTCGCGGTTAAGCACATTCGCCCAACGCGGCGCCACCAGCACCAAATCCGTGAAACCCATCACCTTCATGGCGCGTGCGGTGCCGCCGACATTGCCGGCATGACTGGTGTTGATGAGGATAAATCGGGTTTTCATGGGCTTTTGGGGCCGAAGCCCCGTAAAATGGCGCTATTGTCACCTGCCCACCGGTCACCGGTCTGCAGCCCTCCCGCTCTTTCTTACTGCTTATGTCCAATCTCCACCCCATGCTCAACGTGGCCGTCAAGGCTGCGCGCGCCGCTGGCGCCATCATTAACCGCGCCGCGCTTGATGTTGAATCAGTCCGTGTCTCGGCCAAGCAGACCAACGACTTCGTCACCGAGATCGATCAGGCCGCTGAAGCCATCATCATTGAGACCCTGCTGACGGCCTACCCAGGTCACGGCATTCTGGCGGAGGAATCGGGCAGCGAGCAAGGCGCCAAAGACTCAGAGTTCGTCTGGATCATTGACCCGCTGGACGGCACCACCAACTTCATTCACGGCTTCCCGGTTTACTGCGTCAGCATTGCATTGAGCGTGCGCGGCAAGATTGAACAAGCCGTCGTTTACGACCCCACCCGCAACGACTTGTTTTGCGCCACCAAAGGCCGCGGCGCCTACATGAACGACCGCCGCATTCGGGTGGCCAAGCGCACACGCCTGCAAGAATGTCTGATCAGCACCGGCTTCCCTTACCGTCCGGGCGACAAGCTCAAGCCCTACCTGAGCATGCTCGGTGAAGTCATGAGCCAGTGCGCTGGCGTGCGTCGCCCCGGCGCTGCAGCCCTTGACTTGGCCTACACAGCAGCCGGCTTCAATGACGGTTTTTTCGAAAGCAACCTGCTGCCTTGGGACGTCGCTGCCGGCTCACTGCTGGTGACCGAAGCGGGCGGCTTGGTGGGCAACTTCACTGGCGAAGCTGACTTTTTGGAACAAGGCGAGTGCCTGGCCGGCAACCCACGCATCTACGCCCAACTGGTCACCACCTTGGCCAAGTACAGCAAATTTGCTGGCGCGGGTGACAAAGCCAACGTCCGTCAGGCCTTGCAAGATGACGCGGCTGAAACCGACAACACTGCAGACACTGCAAACACCTCAGAGGCACCTGACGCAACAACCCTTGCCGACAAGCCCAAAACCCTGCAAGGCCGCAAGTCACAAGCAAGCAGCAAGGCCACCGACAGCCTGCCTGACGCTCCGTTTTAGGCTTTTACAGCCTACAGCAAAACGGCTCATAGCTGTTCAAAAACGACCCAATCCGGCTTGAGGAGTGCAGCACGGGGACCTGGATGATCCTTGGATTGCCGCGCTTCTGTTTACAGGTGGTAAGTGGCGGCCAGAGGTTTCCCCGGCTCGGAATGCCGGGATTACAAACCCAGCTTTTTCCACCCGGCGTGGCCGAGTTTTTCCAGCGTCTTGATGTTCTCTTCAAAGATCGCTTCGGCTTCGGGGAAAGCCGCCACGGCCCGCTCCACACTGTCTTCGCGCAGCAAATGCAGCATGGCGAAGGGTGCGCGGTTGGTGTAGTTGCTGATGTCGTCGGGCTCGGTGCCGTCGAACTGAAACCTCGGGTGAAAGCTGGCCAGCTGTATCACGCCTTCCAGCGCGTGCTCTTCGACCACGCCGTCAGCCACTTCAAGAAAATCATTAAAATCCAAAAAATCGTCGAACAAGGTCGCATGAATCAGCAGCGTGGTGTCGATCTCGTCAGCAGGCGTCGCCACCAGCAAGTCCAACTCGCGGTCTAACTCCTCCAGCAAATCATCTGCATGACGCGCCCGACTGACCACCAAGCGAACTTGATTTTTAACGTAAACCGCCTTCGCAAACGGACACAAATTCAGCCCAATCACAGCCGACTCAAGCCAATGACGCGTAGCCGCTAAAACTTCAGCTTCAGTCATGAGGAAAACCTCTCTGGACTCCGCCCAACCAAGTAAGGGCCTCGGGACTGGCTTTGCCAGACCGCAGGCGCAGCGGCCCCCTCAGGGGGCAGTAAGCTACACGCAGTGAGCGACCGTGGGGGCTCCAAGCCAGGGCCGCGGGACTGGCTTCGCCAGACCGCAGGCGCAGCGGCCCCCTAGGGGGGCAGCGAACCACACGCAGTGGGGAGCGTGGGGGCATCACTTCAACGCTTTGAAACGCATCCGCTTAGGCTTGGCACCCTCTTCACCCAGACGCTTGCGTTTGTCGGCTTCGTACTCTTGGTAGTTGCCGTCAAAGAAGGTCCACTGGCTATCGCCTTCAGCGGCCAAGATGTGGGTGGCGATGCGGTCCAAGAACCAGCGATCGTGGCTGATGACCATGACCGAGCCGGCGAATTCGAGCAGCGCGTCTTCAAGTGAACGCAGGGTTTCAACGTCCAAGTCGTTCGAGGGTTCATCGAGCATCAGCACGTTGCCGCCAGCGATCAGTGTCTTGGCCAAATGCAGGCGACCGCGCTCACCGCCCGAGAGCATGCCAACGCGTTTTTGCTGGTCGGCGCCGTTGAAGTTGAAGCGGCCAGCGTAAGCGCGGCTGGGCATGGTGAACTTGCCGACGGTGAGCATGTCGAGGCCGCCGGAGATGTCTTCCCAAACGGTTTTTTCGTTGGCCAAGTCGTCGCGGTGCTGGTCGACAAAAGCCATTTTGGCGGTTTTACCAATCGCCACTTCACCACTGTCTGGCTGCTCTTTGCCGGCAATCAGTTTGAACAACGTGGATTTACCCGCGCCGTTGGGACCGATGATGCCAACGATGGCGCCCGCCGGAATTTTGAAGCTCAGGTTGTCGATCAACAAGCGGTCACCGAAGGACTTGCTGACGCCTTTGAACTCAATGACTTCATTGCCCAAGCGCTCAGCCACGGGGATGAAAAGTTCTTGTGTTTCGTTGCGCTGTTGGTATTCGAAATCCGACAATTCTTCAAAGCGGGCCAGGCGTGACTTGCTCTTGGCTTGACGCGCTTTGGGGTTCTGGCGTGACCATTCCAACTCTTTCTTCAGCGCCTTGGCACGGGCTTCTTCGCCTTTTTGCTCTTGCGCCAGCCGCTCGCCTTTTTGGTCTAGCCAGCTGCTGTAGTTGCCTTTCCAAGGGATGCCGTGACCGCGGTCAAGCTCCAAAATCCATTCGGCGGCATTGTCCAGGAAGTAACGATCGTGGGTGATGGCCACCACCGTGCCGGGGAAGCGCTGCAAAAATTGCTCAAGCCAGTCGACTGATTCGGCGTCCAAGTGGTTGGTCGGCTCGTCCAGCAGCAACATGTCGGGCTTGGACAGCAACAAGCTGCACAAAGCCACACGGCGTTTTTCACCGCCGGACAGAACACCAATCACGGCGTCCCATGGTGGCAAGCGCAGCGCGTCAGCGGCGATTTCGAGCTGGTGCTCGGAGTCAGAACCGCCGGTGGCAATGATGGCTTCAAGTTCAGCTTGTTCGGCGGCCAGCGCGTCGAAGTCAGCGTCAGGTTCGCCATAAGCGGTGTAGACGGCGTCAAGGCGTGCCTTGGCAGCGAACACGGCACCCATGCCAGCTTCGACGCTTTCACGCACGGTGTGCGCGTCATTGAGTTTGGGTTCTTGGGGCAGGTAGCCGATGTTCAGGTTCGGCATGGCCATGGCTTCGCCGTCGATCTCGGTGTCGAGGCCAGCCATGATTTTGAGCAAGGTTGACTTGCCAGAACCGTTGGTGCCCAGCACGCCGATCTTGGCACCCGGGAAAAAACTCAGCGACACATCCTTCAGGATTTGCCGCTTAGGAGGCACGGTCTTAGAGACCTTGTTCATGGTGAAAACGTACTGGGCCATCAGGGATCACTTCTCAAAAAATGGGGCTACAAAAAGGCGGCAACGAGGGCCGAACGGACATGCGAAACCATGTGGTGGTTTTTGCCCGAAATACAAGATTATCGTTCCATGCCACAATACACAGGTCGCTGGGCTCCAGTACCTTGCGGCATTTGGGCACACCTTCTCTGACAGAGTTGTGTTTTTAGCCCAACTCCTGACCCCATCTGCCTTTGACTGGCGGGTTGCTTCAAACAAGGCACCCACAGGCCGATCTAAAGCGTCCCAAGGACGCAAACACATGACATTT
>CANFZL010000222.1 GCA_947451205.1 Comamonadaceae bacterium | reverse complement strand
GACACGTGGTCGGCAATTTTTTCAGGCCAGCCGACAGCGCCGAAATAAATCGCGTCATGGCCGCCAACCAAGTCTTTCCAGTTGTCCGGCATCATCTGGCCGTGTTTCTCGTAGTAGTCCCAGCTGGCGAAGTCGAAGTGGTCGAACTGCAGGTCAATGCCGAACTTGGTGGCGGCGGCTTCCAGTACGCGAACGCCTTCAGGGATGGTCTCTTTGCCGATGCCGTCGCCGGCGATCACAGCGATTCTTTTTTTACCGATATTCGTAGCCATGGTGAGTCCTTGAGTTAAAAAATGTTCAGGGTTTGAAAAACTGGAAAGCCTCTTCAAGCAACAGATCGGGCGCTTCTTCGGCAATGTAATGACCGCAGGGCAAGCTCCGGCCAGTCATGTTTTGAGCGCGTTCAGCCCACAGGCCCGGCACGTCAAAGCACTTGCCAACCGCGCCGTGCTCGCCCCACAAGACGCGCAGCGGCTGAGTGAGTTTGAGCCCAGCCGCCACATCGGCGCGGTCATGCACCAAGTCGATGCTGGCCGAAGCCCGGTAATCTTCGCAGAGGCTCATGGCCGTGCCGGGGATCTGCGCGCAACGCTCGTATTCAGCCAGCGCTTCCGGCGCGAAGGCGGACAGGCCGGCATGGCGTTTGCCCATCACGCTGCGCAAGTAGCGAACCGGGTCAGACTCAATCAAAGCCTCTGGAAGAGGTGGTGGCTGGATCAGAAAAAACCAGTGCCAGTAAGCGCGTGCAAAGGCGTCAGAGGTGTTGTTGTACATGCCCAGCGTGGGCGCGATGTCGAGCAGCATCAGCCGCTCTACTTTGTCTGCGTGGTCTTGCGCCAGCCGGTGGGCCACGCGCGCGCCGCGGTCGTGCGCCAAGACCTGAAAGCGCTCAAAGCCATAGTGCTGCATCACGGCCACGGCGTCTTGCGCCATAGCGCGCTTGGCATAAGGCGTGTGCTCGGCGTCGCTGGGTACGCGCGCTGAGTCGCCGTAACCGCGCAAGTCCATCATCACCACCGTGAACGACTGGCTCAACGCGCCCGCCACGCGGTGCCACATGGCCTGCGTCTGCGGATGCCCGTGCAACAACAGCAAAGGCGCGCCACTGCCGCCCATGCTCGCGCGCAAGCTGCCGGCTGAGCCGGCCACATCGATCGTTTTAAAACCTTCAAATAGCACTGAACTGCCCTTGTTTTATTGACTTAGTCGCTAGCGCTCCAAGACCACCCTGTGGGATTGCTGGCAAGAAGCTCTGCAACCCGTATTTTGAAGCAGTATCCACGTCTATTCAAGCAATAATCCAGCAATCAATTATTTCTTTTAAAGCATCAATTCATGGCCTTGAATCTAAAAAAATGGAACGCAGCGATCTGAAATTAGTGCTCGCCGTGCGCGAGCATGGCAGCTTGGCCGGTGCCGCGTTGAGTCTGGACGTGGCGCCGCCCGTTGTGACCAAACGCTTGGCCTCGCTTGAAGCCCGCCTTGGCCAAAAGCTATTTCAGCGCACCACGCGGCGCGTCAGCGCGACAGCCGAAGGGGAAACCTTGTGCGAACGCGCCATCGTGCTGTTGCAAGGATTTGAAGCCTTAGAGGCCGAACTGCAAGAACGCAAGGCCGAACCCACTGGCTTGATCCGTCTGGCCGCCACCTTTGGCTTTGGGCGCTTGTGGCTGGGGCCGGCGCTGGCCAGTTTTCAGGCGCAGTATCCGCGCATCGAAATTCAGCTACAGCTCACCGAACAATTGCCCGACTTAGCGGCCGACGGCTATGACGGCGCCATCTGGCTGTGGTCGGTTGACAGCCGTCAAGCCGCGCAATGGGTGTCGCGGCGGCTGGCGCGCAACCAGCGCGTGCTGGTGGCCGCACCGGCTTATCTCAAACAGCACGGCCTGCCCGCCAACCCGGAAGCGCTGAAAGAACATGCCTGCCTGATCGTCCGAGAAAACGGCAACGCAGCCGGTCAACGCTTTGACGTTTGGACTTTGCAAAAGGCGCGCGCCAAGCTGCCGATTCGGGTTCGCGTCAGCGGACCGCTTTCCAGCAACTCCGGCGAATTGGTCCGCGACTGGTGCACGGGCGGGCACGGCATCATGCTGCGCAGCTTGTGGGACATAGCGCCGCAACTGGCCACGGGTGAGTTGGTCCGCGTGCTGCCGACCTACGCCATGCCGGACGCCGACATTCACTGGCTGGCGCCTTACCGGGCGGACGCGCCACGGCGAATCAGGCTGCTGATAGATTTTTTGGTGACGCAGTTTGCAGCCGCTCCTTGGGAAGCTAAAACGCGACCAGATTTCATCGCCTGAGACAAAAATGCACCGAAGTTGTGCGGCGTCAGCCTCATGGCACGGCAAACGATTGGCATGGAGCTTGCGAACAGAACCGCACCATCTATCCACAAGGTCCGTCATGTTTGCTCGCAGAAAATTCATCGCCTCGATGGCCGCTACAGTTGCCGGCACATCACTGCCTTTCGCTGCAATGGCTGCTGACAAAGTCATCCGCGTTGGCACCCTCAAGCTGATGCACTCCATCACGCCGCATTTTTATGAGCAGTTTGCGCCGGCTGGTTACAAGATTGAAGTCATTGCATTTGAGACACCCACCGACGGCAAAAATGCCGTCGTCACCAAGTCCGTTGACTTCGGCGCGTTTGGCATTGCAGCCGCAACGCTTGGCGGCGCGGCAGGCGAGCCCGTGGTGGTCATTGGCGCACAGTGCAACAAGGGCATGGCCGTTGTCGCGGGCAAAGACTCTGACATCACATCCATCAAGGCCTTGAAAGGCAAAAAGGTCGGCATTCTGCCAGGTTCCACGCAAGAGGTCGTGATCCTCGACCGGCTCAAGCAAGAGGGCTTGACCATCAAAGACATTCAGTCTGTGCGCTTGGCTTTCAGCGAGATGCCGTCAGCGCTTGAGCGCGGTGACATTGATGCCTATGTGGGTGCCGAGCCAGGGCCTTCGATTTCAGTGAGTCGGGGCGTTGGTAAAGTTGTCGAATACCCCTATGGCACCCCTACCGGTTCGCTCAACATGGTGTTGGGAACGCACGTTGACACCGTTAAAAGTAATCCCGCTTTGGTCAAGCTTTACCTGCAAATGCACCGCAAAGCCACTGAATATGTATTGGCCAATCGGGCTGCATTCGTCGAGATGTCCGAGAAGAAGTTGGGACTGCCAGCCAAGACCATTGAGCTGGCCGCGCCCAATATCGAGCTGACCTGGCGCATTGACGACGACTGGGTCACGCGGGCCAAATACTACGGCGCACAAATGCTCGACAAAAAACAGATACGTCAACTGCCCGACTACAAATCATTCATCGACACCAGCTTTGCCAAGAGTCTGTAGTTGAAGCCGGACACATTGCGGCGTCTGCTGACGCCCGCCCTTTTGCCGATGCTGCTGCTTCTGGCCTGGCACGTGGGTGTGCGACTGACGGGCACGCGTCTTATTCCGTTACCGCAAGACGTGGCGCTGATGCTGTACGACTTTGCGTTCGGTGGCATCTTCGATGACGCCTTCAGCCAGACCCTGCACTTGCATTTGTGGAAATCGGTGACCCGTGTCTATGGTGGATTTTTGGCAGCCGCTCTTGTGGCCATTCCACTGGGTTTGTTGGTCGGCAGAATCAAGCTGATACGCGAACTGGTAGACCCCACTTTGCAACTGCTGCGTCCTGTGCCCGTGACAGCGTGGTTGCCTTTGTCCATGATTTTTTTCGGAATTGGTCCCAACGCTGCTATTTTTCTAGTCTTCCTCGGCGCTTTTTACCCCATCGTTTTCAACACAATTTTTGGCGTTCGCTCAGTTGATGAGCGGCTATTTGAAGCTGCCGCGATGTTGGGCTGTAAAGGTTCTTCCCTTTTCAGACAGGTGGTACTGCCGGCCGCCTTGCCGGCGATTCTGAACGGCTTGCGACTGGGCCATGGCTTTGCTTGGATTCTCATCGTTGTCGGCGAAATGACGGGGGTTCAGGAAGGTCTCGGGGCGGTCATCATGGACGGTCGCATGCTATCAAGAACAGAGTTGGTGATCGCCGGCATGGTGGTTATTGGTGTCGCTGGTTTTGCAACCGACCGGCTGCTGGTCAAGCTCAATAATCGCCTTCTCAAATGGAGTCCTCAACACAATGTCTGAAGCCACAGGACCACTTTCGCAACGCCAACCTTTACCGGTTTTGTCGGTCCAACACCTGGGCAAACAATTCAGCGTTGGCGGACGCATTGTTCAAGCTTTACAAGATGTCAATTTGAGCATCATCAAAGGAGAATTTGTTTGCCTGATCGGCGCCTCCGGCTGCGGAAAATCCACCCTGTTGCGCATCCTTGCAGGCTTTGACAGCCCGACGCAAGGAACGGCACAAATGTACGGCATGCCGATCAAGGGACCCAGCCCAGAACGCGGCATGGTGTTCCAAGACTTTGGGCTGTTTCCATGGCTCACCGTCAGACAAAACATCGGCTTTGGACAATTCCAACGCAACTTACCGAAGGTCCGACT
>CANFZL010000221.1 GCA_947451205.1 Comamonadaceae bacterium | reverse complement strand
AGAAAGCAAAAAGCCCTTATAAATCAATGACTTATAAGGGCTTTGCATACTGGCGGAGCGGACGGGACTCGAACCCGCGACCCCCGGCGTGACAGGCCGGTATTCTAACCAACTGAACTACCACTCCTGGTAGACAACGTTCACTTCTTTCGAAGCCAAGTGTTGACGACTTGTTTGACCAACTTCACCGAAGTGAAACTGGTGACCCTAAGGGGATTCGAACCCCTGTAGCCACCGTGAAAGGGTGGTGTCCTAGGCCTCTAGACGATAGGGTCAAAACCGGGACGCGCTGTGATCAGCGCTCAAAAAACCAAAACTGACTGACTCAAAAACTGTCTCGATGGTGGAGGTAAGCGGGATCGAACCGCTGACCTCTTGCATGCCATGCAAGCGCTCTCCCAGCTGAGCTATACCCCCAAGTGATCAAAGTTGCCTAAGATCTGTCGAGCCTCAAATTATAGCCCAGAAATCAGTCAGCTTTCAACTTGTGCCACCTGCAACAACTAATTATCGGAAACTTTTAAATCCAGTTCAGTTCGCAGCATTCAAACGGGCGAGAACATCTTCGCGCCGCATCAATTCCAGGATGGAATCCAGAGACGGTGTTTGGGGCGTGCCCATGAGCAGCACACGCACCGGCATGGCAAGCTGTGGCATTTTCAGGCCAGTGTCCAACAATACTTGTTTGATCGCAGCGGAGATAGCCGACTTATTCCATTCGCATGCAGCCAACGCGTCACCGAGTTGGCTGATGGCAGGACGCACGGCATCCGTCACATGCGTTGCAACGTCGTCACTGCTGGCCTTGCCGCCAGTGACCAATAATTGCATCCAGCCCGCCAGCTCAACCAGCGTACTGCAACGGTCTTTGAACAGACCGCAGGCCCGCGTAGCCCAATCATCCGTCTGCCCGGTAACGCCTTGCGCCTCAAGAAAAGGCTGCACCAGCGTGGCTACCGTGCTGTCCGCTATGGCCTTGAGATGTTGCGCGTTGACCCAGCGCAGTTTGGCTTCGTCAAACTGCGCTGCGCTCTTGCCAAGGTGGTCTAGGTTGAACCACTGCAAAAATTGTTCACGGCTGAAAATTTCGTCGTCGCCATGGCTCCAACCGAGGCGCGCCAGGTAGTTCACCATGGCGTCGGGCAAATAGCCCTCAACGGCATATTGCGTCACGGCTTTGGCACCGCTGCGCTTGCTCATTTTTTCGCCCTGCTCATTCAGCACGGTTGGCAAATGGGCGTAGACCGGAACGTCTTTGCCCAGTGCCCGAAAAATATTGATCTGCCGCGGCGTGTTGTTGACGTGGTCGTCACCGCGAATCACATGCGTGATCGCCATGTCCATGTCGTCGACGACCACGCAGAAGTTGTAGGTCGGCGTGCCATCAGGCCGGGCGATCACAAGGTCATCGAGTTCGTCGTTGCTGATTTCAATGCGGCCTTTGACTTTGTCGTCCCAGACCACGGCACCGCCTTGCGGATTTTTGAAACGCAGCACCGGCTGCACGCCATCCGGCACAGCCGGCAACACCTTGCCCGCCTCAGGTCGCCAAGTGCCGTCATAACGCGGCTTTTGCTTGTCGGCCATTTGCTGCTCGCGCAGGGCGTCGAGTTCGGCCATGCTCATGTAGCAGGGGTAAACATGGCCAGCGGCCTGCAACTCGGCCAGCACGGCCTTGTAGCGGTCCATGCGTTGCATTTGGTAGAACGGGCCTTCGTCGTAGTCGAGGCCGAGCCAACGCATGCCTTCAATGATCACATCGACCGACGCTTGGTTCGAGCGGTCCAAGTCAGTGTCTTCGATGCGCAAGATGAAATCACCGCCGGTGGAGCGGGCAAAAGCCCACGGATACAGCGCCGATCGGATGTTGCCGAGATGGATAAAACCTGTCGGCGAAGGCGCGAAGCGTGTTCTTGTCTTTTGGGTCATCAGTGTCTTAGTCGATCAAGCCGAAATGTTCAGGCCAATGCGTTCAAGCTGCGCAAACCTTTTTCAAGGTCGGCTTTCAAGTCGTCAATGTGTTCCAGGCCCACAGCGACTCGGATCAAGGCTTGCGAGATGCCGGCGGCTTGGCGCTGCACCTCGCTCAGACGTCCGTGGGAGGTCGTGGCTGGGTGCGTGATGGTGGTTTTGGTGTCGCCCAAATTGGCGGTGATACTGCACACCTCGGTCGAATCAATCACATGAAATGCGTTCTTGCGGGTCGCCTCTGGGCCGGTGCCTTTGACGTCAAACGACAGCACCGCGCCACCCATACCGGACTGCTGTTGCATGGCCAAGGCGTGTTGTGGATGCGACTTCAGGCCAGGGTAATAAACGCGCGCCACACCGGGCTGCGCTTCGAGCCAAGTCGCCAACGCCAGCGCGCTATTGCTTTGCGCTTGCATGCGAATCGACAGCGTCTCCATGCCCTTGAGCACGACCCAAGCGTTGAAGGCAGACAGCGTCATGCCAGCGCTGCGCATCACCGGCACGAACTTTTCGTCAATGAGTTTTTTAGTCGCGCAGATCGCACCCGCCACCACCCGACCTTGGCCGTCAAGGTATTTGGTGCCCGAATGGATGATCAGGTCAGCGCCCATCGCCGTCGGCTGCGACAAGGCCGGTGAGCAAAAGCAGTTGTCCACCGCGAGCAGCGCGCCAGCGGCGTGGGCGACGTCAGCCAAGGCGCGTATGTCGCACACCTCAGTCAGCGGATTGGTCGGCGTTTCAGCAAACAAAAGCCGCGTGTTGGGCTTGACCGCGGCTTGCCATTCCGCCACATCGGTCTGAGACACAAAGCTACTTTCAACACCGAACTTACCGAACTCACTGCCAATGAGTTTGATGGTCGAGCCAAACACCGACTGCGAACAAATCACGTGGTCACCGGCTTTCAGCAAGCCCATGCACATCAGCATGATGGCGGCCATGCCGCTGGAGGTGCCGATGCAGGCTTCGGTGCCTTCGAGGGCGGCCAGTCGTTTCTCCATGCTGGTCACCGTCGGGTTGGTGAAGCGCGAGTACATATAGCCCTCTTCTTCACCCGCAAACCGGCGCATGGCAGTGGCCGCGTCGGGCTGCACAAAGCTGCTGGTCAGAAACAAGGCTTCGGAGTTTTCACCGAACTGGCTTTTGTCTTCAGCGACGCGCACGGCGAGCGTGTCGCGGTGCAAATTGGCGGGTAATTTTTTCGCGGTCATAGCATCCTCAACTTCTCTTCCGAACTTCTCAAGCCACTTCTGGGTTGGGCAGCGCCAAGCGCGACACATCCACGTCGCCCTCTTCGCTGCTGCTCTCGCCACGGGCGGCGTTCATTTTGGCGATCGTCTCGGGTGTGATATCACCAGTGATGTAAATGCCGTCAAAGCAAGAGGCGTCAAAGCCGTCGAGCTTGGGGTTGAGCGAACCGATGGCGCGCTTCATGCCTTCAATGTCTTGATAGATCAGCGCGTCGCAACCGATGGCCACACGAATTTCTTCGACACTGCGGTCATGCGCGACCAACTCGGTCGCTGTCGGCATGTCGATGCCATAGACATTCGGGTAACGCACGGGCGGCGCGGCACTGGCCAAATAAACTTTACGAGCACCCGCGTCACGCGCCATCTGGACAATTTCCCGGCTGGTGGTGCCGCGCACGATGGAGTCGTCCACCAACAAGACATTGCGGCCCTTGAATTCGCTGGCAATCACATTGAGTTTTTGGCGGACAGATTTTTTTCGCACGCCTTGGCCGGGCATGATGAAGGTGCGGCCAACATAGCGATTTTTAACAAAACCCTCGCGGTACGGAATGCCCAGCAAGTGCGCCAGTTGCGTCGCGCTTGGACGGCTGGACTCAGGAATCGGGATGATCACGTCAATCTCGTTCGGCGGCACGGTGGAGACTACGCGCTTGGCCAGCGTTTCACCCAGATTCAGACGCGCTTGGTAGACCGAAATACCGTCCAGTACGGAGTCAGGTCGGGCCAGATAAACGAATTCAAAAATGCAGGGCTTGAGCTGCGTCTTATCAGCGCATTGCTCGGCACTGACCTCGCCCTGCATGTTCACAAAGACGGCTTCGCCGGGCGCAATGTCGCGCTCGAACTGATGCGCCGTGCCTTCCAGCGCCACCGATTCGCTGGCCACCATGACGGTGCCGCCGTTTTCATTTTGACCACGACCCAAGCACAGCGGCCGAATGCCGTAAGGGTCACGGAATGCCAGTAAACCATGGCCGGCAATCAATGCCACCACGGCGTAAGAACCCTTGACGCGCTTGTGCACACCGCGCACAGCGGCGAACACGTCGGCGGCTTTCAAAGGCAGGCCACGGGTGGTTTTTTCGAGCTCGTGCGCCAGCACATTCAACAGCACTTCGGAGTCGCTGTCGGTGTTGATGTGGCGGTGATCTGTGTTGAACAACTCGGCTTTGAGCTCAGCGGCGTTGGTCAAATTGCCGTTGTGCGACAGCACCAGACCGAACGGCGCGTTGACATAAAACGGCTGCGCTTCATCTTCGCTAAAAGCGTTGCCTGCCGTCGGGTAACGCACCTGACCCAAGCCCACATTGCCGGGCAAGGCCCGCATGTTGCGCGT
>CANFZL010000220.1 GCA_947451205.1 Comamonadaceae bacterium | reverse complement strand
GAGGATTGAAAATCCTTGTGTCGGTGGTTCGATTCCGCCCCAGGCCACCAAATTTACACCGTAGTTCCGCAAGGACTACGGTGTTTTTGTTTGTGCGGTGCGTGAAATGACCCGCACCCAATTTAGACCGCACATGCAGTCTGTTTGGCCGCATTCAGGCCCTAAATCGATCGGCTTGACTAAGAGTCCTTCTCTGAACTCTTCATGGGGCAGGTGTTCAAACCCAGCAGGGTGTAGGCACCGCAAAAACTAAAAACACCGGTGGCCAAGACAATCGCACCTAGCCAGCCCCAATGGCCGATCTGACCTGATGCCGCCAATCCCATCAGAACCAGTCCGACAACAATACGAAGCACGCGGTCGATGCCGCCAACATTCTTTTTCATGTGGAAATCCTTGAATGAGCTGACAGTTGAGCGAGTCTCGAGATAGCAAAGTCAGTTTATGCCTTTATCGGTGCATCGGTGTATCCACCGATGCACCGATATCTTTAAAACCGCAAGATAGAGGGCTGATTAATTCATTGAAATAGCCCTATGTCTACCAAGACCTTGGCCGTCGCAGCGCTTGTCATCACTTTTGTCGTGGCTCTCGCCTCTGCGGTTGCCACGCCCGTATGGGCCCAAGCTTACCCAAGCAAGCCGGTCAAAATTTTGGTAGGTTTTTCGCCAGGGGGCGGCCCCGACATCATTGCCCGTGTGCTGGCGCAAAAGCTCACAGAAGAGTGGAAGCAGCCAGTGCTTGTTGAGAATCGGGTTGGCGCAGGGAGCAACATCGCCGCCCAGGTGCTGGCTAACTCGCCCGCCGATGGCTACACGCTGCTATCCGTGTCCTCGGCCCACGCCATTTCTCCGGCTATTTATGCCAAGCTCCCGTATGACGTCTTGAGAGATTTCTCCGGCGTGACCATCACCGCCACGGGTCCAGCCTTGGTGATTGTTTCGCCGCAGCTGGGCGTGAGTACGCTGCAAGAGTTCATCGCTTTGGCGAAGTCGCGTCCGGGCCAGTTCAACTACTCCTCAGCGGGCATCGGCAGTGGTTCGCAGTTTGCGGTTGAGTTGTTGAAAGCTCAAGCCGGTCTGGACATGGTGCATATTCCCTTCAAGGGCATACCGGAGGCCTTGGCCGACACCATGTCAGGCCGCACGCAATTGTTCATCTCGCCATACGCCAGCGCTATCAATTTGGTGCGAGAAGGCCGAGCCAAAGCGCTGGCCGTGACGAGTGTCAAGCGCATGGCCGAAATGCCCAACCTGCCGACCGTCGCTGAGTCTGGCGTGGCTGGCTATCAATGGATTTTTTGGTACGGCCTGTTGGCGCCGGCTAAGACACCACGCGGCATTATCGACAAGTTGCAGACTGAGGTCGCCACCATCCTCAAACAACCGCAGGTGCTGCAGCGTTTTGCACCGCTGGGCATTGAGCCCGTGACCAGTTCACCAGAAGCGTTTGACCAACTCGTCAGTGACGAGGTTCAGATGTTTAAAAAACTCGCCCAAGCCTCCGCTATCAAAGCAGATTGAAAGAAAAAAGCATGAAAGTTCGCGTTAACAACATCGATGTTCACTACACCATTGACGGCGACAGTGGCCCGTGGGTGACTTTTTCGCATTCGCTGGGCTGCGACTTGTCGTCATGGGATGCACAGGCTGCGTTGCTCGCTAAAGACCACCGGGTTCTGCGCTATGACAGCCGTGGCCACGGCCACACCAGTGCGCCGACTGGGCCCTACACGCTAGATGAAATGGCAGAAGACGCGCACGACTTATTGACACATCTCGGTATCGATAAAACGCATTGGGTCGGCATTTCCATGGGCGGCATGATTGGTCAGACCTATGCGCTGGCACACCCCGGCGTGTTTCAGTCGATGGTGCTGGCCGACTCCACCAGTCGCCGCCCACCGCAGGCGGCGGCTATGTGGGGAGAAAGGATCAACACTGCTCGCACGCAAGGTATGAAAGGCTTGGTCGACAGCACCTTGGCACGCTGGTTCACAGCGGGTTATCGCGAGAGGCACCCTGAGGTGATGGCGCGCATTGCGGCGGGAATTTTGAACACACCCGTCGATGGCTTTTGCGGTAGCTGCGAAGCGATTTCTAAAATTGACGTACTCGACCGTTTGCATGAGATTGATTGTCCGACGCTCATCATGGTGGGGGAACACGACCATGGCACGCCACCAGAAATGTCGCGGCAAATGCACGCCAATATCAAGGGTTCTGAGTTTTTGTTGATCAAGGATGCCGCGCACATTGCCAATATTGAACAAGAGGCTGTGTTCAATCAGGCGATGATAAATTTTTTGAAAAAACATGGCGGTTAAGCCAACAAGGCCAGCGTCACAACGGAGAACGTATTGCCATCGATTCAACGCAGAGATGTTTTAATCGTCGTCCCTTTTTTTGGCTTGGGTACTTTCGCCCAGGCGCAAAGTGGCCCAGCGTCGTATCCCACAAAAGCGATCCGCTTTGTCGTCCCGGTGTCTGCTGGCGGCGGTGCGGACATGATTGCGCGCGCCACCGTTGAGCGGCTTGGCAAGGAGTTGGGTCAGACCTTTGTGGTCGACAACATCTCGGGTGGCGGCGGAGCGATTGCATCACAAACCGTCGCTCGCGCCACACCCGACGGCTACACGCTGATTCAAGCTTACGTGGCGACCCACGGAACCGCTCCGGCCACGCGCAAGCTGCCCTACGACGCGTTGCGTGATTTCACGCCCATCGGCATGATTGGCACGGCACCTAACGTGCTGTGTATCTACCCAGGCTTGCCAGTCAAAGACGTCAAATCGTTCATTGACTATGCCCGCAAGCAGGCCGGTAACATCGCATATGGCTCGGCAGGCGCTGGCTCATTGACCCACTTGGTGGGCGAGCTTTTCAAGCTGCAAACTGGCTTGACCATGACGCACGTGCCATACCGCGGTGTAGCGCCAGCCAATGTCGATTTGATGGGGGGTCAGACGCAGGCCGCGTTCCCTAGTTTGGCAGGTGCCTTGCCGCATATTCGCAGCGGCCGCATGCGGCCTTTAGCGGTGACTGGCATGAAGCGGCATGAATTGCTTAAAGACGTACCGACGTTTGAAGAGCTCGGCCTGAAGGGCTTTGATGGTGAGCAGTGGTACGGCATCATGGGCCCGGCAGGCATGCCGCCAGTCCTCGTGAAGCAGCTCAACGAAGCCTTGAATAAAGTGCTGACGCAGCCTGACTTCAAGGACAAATTAGCCGGTGAAGCGGTGGCCTTAGTGCCTATGTCGCCGGAGGCTTTTGGGGCTTACGTCAAGGCTGATATTGAGCGTTGGACCAAGGTTGCCAAAGACCAGAAAATTCAGTTGGAAAGCTGAATTCCAGTGATGTATTGGTTTACCAGCTGTTGGTGCTGCGCATGCGGAAGGGCACGTCGGTAGCGTCAGGGGCGGCATCACTGCTGAGGTCTTTCCAGACACCTTCGATGACCTCCCCGCAACTGCCTTCTACGACTTTTCCGTCCCAGCTGGCGGTCAGGTTGGTGCCGTTGGACGACTCATCCAGCATGAGCAGGCCACTCTCTAGATCACCGGCGACTTGGGCACGCGGGGAATGGCCTAGCACTTTGCTGCCGGCTGCTGCGCTCAGGTCGCGCAGCAATGTGCCGGACAAGCTCTCGCTGTATTCGGCATGACGCTGAAGCTCCAGCGTTGCCTTGGCCGGCAAACCACGCGGTGGGTTGGTGAACGTCACAGTCCATTGACCATGCAGATCTTCTGCTTTGACTTGTTGCGCCGTCGGGCAGGTTTTTGTCGGCGTTGATGCTACGAGCGGCGGTTTGGTTTGCGCGATGCCGTTGTTCAAACCAAGCAGCACAGTCAGTCCGAAGAGGAGGACTCGCAGCCCAGCGCGGACTTGAAGTTTTGAAAAGGATGTCATGGCCTGAGCCTTTCTGAGAACGTCAAATTTAGATCTTGGCTTTGGCTTCAGCCAAAGCTTGCGCGGCGGCACCGTCCGCCGCACGCTGTGCAAATTCGGCGCGCAATGCGCGGATTTTTTCGCGTGGGTCTTCTTTGACCGTGGTTTTTTCGAGGCCCATTTCGGCGATGAAGCGGCTGGGTGTGCCGGCAATCATCTCGCGGCCTTTTTTACGTCGCCGTAGCCAGCTCACCAACAGCGTGCGTTGGGAGCGGGTGATGCCCACATACATCAGCCGGCGTTCTTCTTGCAGGCGCAGCGCAATGCTCTCGGCGCTGGCTTCGGCGTCGTCCTCACCCAACTTGAAGGGCAGCAGCCCTTCCACGCAGCTGACCAACATCACGTGTGGCCACTCCAGCCCTTTGGCGGCGTGCAGGGTGGAGAGCGTGACGACGTCTTGGTCGCCTTCGCGCTCGCTGATGGTCGACAGCAGCGCAATGGTTTGCACGACTTCGAGCATGGTCTTGCGTTCTTTCTCAACGGTGGCGCCCGAGGTGTCTTCAATTTGACCGCCGCAGCGCTGCGCCATCCAGTCGCAAAAATCCATCACATTGGTCCAACGCGCAGCGGCGACTTTCTCGCTGTCTTCGGCGTCGTACAAATGTTTTTCGTAGTCGATGTCTTTCAGCCAGTCGT
>CANFZL010000219.1 GCA_947451205.1 Comamonadaceae bacterium | reverse complement strand
TTCAGCGCGCTCAGGTTAAACTCTTAGGCTTTGTTCATTCTGAACACTCCCTCGAAAATTCAAAAGTTAAGGATTCCTCATGGCTATCGAACGTACTCTCTCCATCATCAAGCCTGACGCTGTCGCCAAGAACGTCATTGGTCAGATCTACGCACGTTTCGAAGCTGCTGGCTTGAAAATTGTGGCTGCCAAGTTTGTGCATTTGTCACGCGGCGAAGCCGAAGCTTTCTACGGCGTGCACCGCGAGCGTCCTTTCTTCAAGGATCTGGTTGATTTCATGGTTTCCGGCCCAGTGATGATCCAAGCCCTCGAAGGCGAAAACGCTGTCCTCAAGCACCGTGATCTGTTGGGCGCTACCGACCCTAAGAAAGCTGCTCCTGGCACCATCCGCGCGGACTTCGCTGAGAGCATTGATGCCAATGCCGTTCACGGTTCTGACGCTGTTGAAACAGCGCAAGTCGAGATCAGCTTCTTCTTCGCAGGCATGAATATTTACACACGCTGACATGTCGGCCCCGCAGCTTCACTGCCCGCCTTCGGGTCGTTGCTGGCTTGGGGCCTCTTTTCGTGGGTGGCAGGTTCGGCCTTTCGGCGCGGGTAATTTCCAGTGCATAAAGGCGACCCTGTCATGACCACCAATCTTCTCGACTTTGACCTTGACGGCTTGGCCGCATTTTGCGAGCAACTTGGCGAAAAACGTTTCCGCGCGACCCAGCTGTTCCGCTGGATTCATCAGCGCGGCGCCACTGACTTTGAGCAGATGACCGATCTGGCCAAGTCTCTGCGCACCAAACTCGCCGGCAAGGCCCACATTCAGGCTCTTACCGTGCTGTCTCGTCACGACTCTGCTGACGGCACGATCAAGTGGTTGTTCGACGTCGGTGCAGGCGATGTCATCGAGACCGTCTTCATTCCTGAGGCTGACCGCGGTACCTTGTGTATTTCTTCCCAGGCCGGTTGCGCTGTGGGTTGCCGTTTTTGCTCAACCGGTCACCAAGGCTTCAGCCGCAACCTCAGCACCGCCGAAATCACGGCACAGCTTTGGTTTGCCGAACACTTCTTGCGCCAGCACTTGGGCAAACAAGAGCGCGTTATTTCCAACGTGGTGATGATGGGCATGGGCGAGCCGCTGCAAAATTATGCGCAGTTGCTGCCCGCCTTGCGCGTCATGCTGGACGACCACGCTTACGGCCTATCGCGCCGCCGTGTCACGGTCTCGACGTCTGGCGTGGTGCCGATGATCGACCGACTCGGCCAAGACTGCCCGGTCGCACTGGCGGTGTCGCTGCATGCACCAGACGACACTTTGCGTGACAACTTGGTGCCGCTGAATCGCAAATATCCGATTGCCGAGTTGCTGCAGGCCTGCGCCCGTTACCAGGTCTTTGCGCCACGCGACTTCATCACCTTTGAATATTGCATGCTCGACGGCGTGAACGACCAACCTGAACATGCGCGCCAACTGGTCGCGTTGATGCGCCAGCAAGCTGTCGATGGGTTGTCCTGCAAGTTCAATTTGATTCCTTTCAATCCGTTCCCGGCTTCTGGTTTGACTCGTTCTGCCATGCCGCAAGTCCTAGCCTTTGCCAAAATCTTGTTGGACGCCGGTATCGTCACCACCGTGCGAAAAACCCGTGGCGATGACATTGACGCTGCTTGCGGGCAACTCGCCGGTGACGTGCAAGACCGCACCGATGTGCAAAAGCGCATGGCAACGCAGCGCCAAGGCATGTTGGCCGGCATCAAGGTGGTTGTTACACCGGTCAACCCGTCATGACGCTGAAAGTCATGCTCACTCGCGGTCTTCTCTGCGCGCTGGCGGTGTGGCTGTCCGGCTGTGCGCAAGGGGTGTCTGTTTCGGAGGTGTCTGCGCGTGCGAATGGCCATGCCGATCTTCAGACCGAGTCTGACGAAACGCCCAACCAGCGTCGGGCGCGGATTCGGCTTGAGCTGGCAACGGCTTATTTTCAGCAGGGTCAAACCCATGTAGCGCTGGATGAAATCAAGCAAGCGATTGCCATTGAACCCGCCTATGCGGATGCCTACAATTTACGCGGCTTGGTGTATTTGCGTCTGAACGAATTGCCCTTAGCCTCTGACAGTTTTGACCGCGCTTTGGTGCTGAATCCGCGGGATGCCGACGCAGCTCATAACTACGCTTGGTTGCTGTGTCAGCATTCCCAGTACGAGGCCTCGGCAAGGTATTTTGCTCGGGCAATTGCCAACCCGGCATACGCTAATTCTGCCAAAAGTTGGATGGCGCAGGGCTTGTGTCAGATGCGATCTGGGCAAACCGACGACGCGGAAATCAGTCTATTGCGATCGTATGGTTTGGATGCAGGGCATCCGGTGACCGCCTACAACTTGGCGCGGTTGTTGTTTGAGCGTGGTGAAATTCAACCTGCACAGTCATATCTGCGTCAACTCAACGGCGGGCCCTTGGCCAATGCGGAGACCTTGTGGTTGGGCATCAAAATTGAGAGGCAACTGAACAATCCGGATGCAGTGACGGTACTGGCTGATCAACTCCGTGGTCGTTTCGCACAATCTCGCGAGTCGATCGCTTACGAAAAAAGGGCTTTTCATGATTGAAGTTAACGTTCAAATCACGGATCAAAAGCCTGTGCCGGTCGTGGCTCCGCCTGAACTCACTGCCGGTGCGATGATTCGTCGCGCACGTGAAGCCTCAGGCCTGCATATTGCAGCTTTAGCCGTCTCATTGAAGGTACCTGTCAAGCGGCTCGAGGCCTTAGAGGCTGACCGTTTTGACCTTTTAACCGATGTTGTTTTTGTCAGATCGTTAGCCGGTAGTGTGTGCCGCAATCTGAGAGTTGATTCGACTGTAATTCTTGGACTATTACCAAGTCATCCTTCAACTCGAGTTGACCAAAGGGTTGACCGCCAGCGTTCAATTGAAGGTGTCACGTTTTCCAATCAGAAGACAACCTTTATCGGCACTATTTCACGCTCAGCTATGGTTGGCGGAATGGCGCTTGTATTGGGTGCAGTGGCCTTGTTTTTTTTACCTTCGCTCGATTATTTTCGGCCAAAAACGGACGCAGTTGTTACAGAGGTTGCGAGCACGTCGCCACTGCCTTTGATGGCGGTTGAACCGACCCCGCCAGATCAAGTGTCAAGTGTTTCCATGGCTGATGTTGGCTTAGCAAATGTGAAGCCAGCAGCAGCCATTTCCGGCTCCATACTTTCGGCCGCCGAGGGTGTTCAAACTGGAACCCCTCCAACCACTGGGCTAGTGGTTTTCAAGCCGAGGGCTGAATCTTGGGTTGAAGTGACCGACGCCAAAGGCGTTGTTTTGTTGCGTCGCAAGTTAGTCGCTGGCGAAGTCGCCGGGGCATCGGGTGCGTTGCCGTTAAGCGCTATTGTGGGCAGGGCTGACGTGACCCAAGTTCAAATTCGGGGTCGAGTGTTTGACCTGACGCCCGTCTCCCGCGACAACGTCGCTCGTTTTGAGGTGAAATAAAAATGCAGCCCTGCCTCCCAATTGAGTCCGCTGAGCCACTGGCCCGCAGGTCTGCGCAGGCCCGCGTTGTGTGGGGTTCGCGTGTGGTCACCGTGGGCGGCGATGCACCAGTGCGTGTGCAGTCGATGACGAACACCGACACCGTTGATGTCATCGGCACCGCGATTCAGATCAAGGAACTCGCTGTGGCGGGTTCTGAAATGGTCCGCATCACGGTCAACACGCCGGAGGCGGCCGAGGCCGTGCCGCATGTTCGCGACCAGCTCGATCGCATGGGCATTGACGTTCCCCTGATTGGCGACTTTCATTTCAATGGACACCGCCTGCTGACCGATTACCCGGCTTGCGCTGAAGCGCTGTCTAAGTACCGCATCAATCCTGGCAATGTTGGTAAGGGCAACAAACACGACAAGCAGTTTGGTCAGATGATTGAAGCGGCTGTGCGCTGGAACAAACCCGTGCGCATTGGTGTCAATTGGGGCAGCCTCGACCAAGAGTTGCTGGCCAGTCTGATGGACTTGAACAGCAGCCGAAGCGACCCGTGGGATGCCAAGCAGGTGATGTACGAAGCACTGATCACGTCGGCGCTTGATTCCGCAGCCCTAGCCCAACAAATGGGCATGGCGCATGAACAAATTATTCTGTCCTGCAAGGTCAGTGGCGTGCAAGATCTGATCTCGGTTTACCGTGAATTATCCAAGCGCACGCAACATGCGTTGCATCTGGGTCTGACCGAAGCCGGCATGGGCACCAAGGGTACGGTGGCGTCGGCTGCGGTGCTGGGCATCCTGCTGCAAGAGGGCATTGGCGACACGATTCGCGTCTCGCTGACGCCGCAACCGGGCGAGTCGCGTACGCAAGAGGTGTTGATTGCGTCCGAGATTTTGCAGGCACTGGGACTGCGCAGTTTTGTGCCGAGCGTGACCGCTTGTCCTGGCTGCGGTCGGACCACCAGCGACACCTTTCAAGTGCTAGCAAAGCAGATTGACGACTTCCTGCGTGGGCAAATGCCGGTCTGGCGTGAGCAATACCCGGGCGTTGAAAAACTCAAGGTCGCGGTCATGGGTTGTATCGTCAATGGCCCTGGCGAGAGCAAGCATGCCGACCTCGGCATCAGTTTGCCGGG